>DATBPW010000408.1:0-10285 GCA_036561125.1 Ramlibacter sp.
TGCCGTTCGAGATCGACGGCGCGCGCATCCTGCTCGTCGACGACGTCATCGCCAGCGGGCGCACGATCCGCGCGGTGGTCAACGAGCTGTTCGACTACGGCCGGCCGGCCTCGGTGGAGCTGGCGGTGCTGGTCGACCGCGGCGGCCGCGAGCTGCCGATGGCGCCGGTGTTCGCCGCCGCGAAGCTGACGCTGCCCGCCCATCAGCGCCTGTCGCTCGCGCGCCAGACCGACGGCCGCTTCACCTTCGCCGTCAAGGAGACCTCCTGATGCTCGCGCGACGAAATCCGCAGCTCAACGCCCACGGCGAGCTGATCCACCTGCTGTCCATCGAGGGCCTGCCGCGCGCCGTCCTCGCGCAGATCCTGGACACCGCCGGCACCTTCCTGTCCGTCAACGACCGCGACGTGAAGAAGGTGCCACTCTTGCGCGGCAAGAGCGTGTTCAACCTTTTCTTCGAGAACTCGACGCGCACGCGCACCACCTTCGAGATCGCCGCGACGCGCCTGTCGGCCGACGTGATCAACCTCGACATCTCGCGCTCGTCGGCGACCAAGGGCGAATCGCTGCTCGACACGATCGCGAATCTCTCGGCGATGGCCGCCGACATGTTCGTCGTGCGCCACAGCGAATCGGGCGCGCCCTACCTGATCGCGCAGCACGTCGCGCCGCACGTGCACGTGATCAACGCCGGGGACGGCCGCCACTCGCACCCGACCCAAGGCCTGCTGGACATGTACACGATCCGGCACTTCAAGAAGGATTTCGCGAACCTCACGGTGGCGATCGTCGGCGACGTGCTGCATTCGCGCGTGGCGCGCTCCGACATCCACGCGCTCACGACGCTGGGCTGCGCCGAAGTGCGCGTGGTCGGGCCGAAGACGCTCGTGCCCGGCGACCTGGCGCAGATGGGCGTGCGCGTGTGCCACACGCTCGAAGAAGGCATCAAGGGCTGCGACGTGGTGATCATGCTGCGGCTGCAGAACGAGCGCATGAGCGGCGCGCTGCTGCCGTCGTCGCAGGAGTTCTTCAAGGCCTACGGGCTCACGCAGGAACGGCTGCAGCTGGCGAAGCCCGACGCGATCGTGATGCACCCGGGGCCGATCAACCGCGGCGTGGAGATCGATTCGGCGGTGGTGGACGGCAAGCAGAGCGTGATCCTGCCGCAGGTCACGTTCGGCATCGCGGTGCGCATGGCCGTGATGAGCATCGTCGCGGGAAACGAGGCATAACGACATGAAGATCCTGATCAGGAACGGGCGCGTGATCGACCCGGCATCGAACTTCGACCGCGTGTGCGACGTGACGATCGCCGCCGGGCGCATCGTTTCGATCGGCGACGCCGGCGACTTCAACGCGGCCAGGGTGGTCGACGCGACGGGGTGCATCGTCGCGCCGGGGCTCGTGGACCTCGCGGCGCGCCTGCGCGAGCCGGGCCACGAACACGAGGGCATGCTCGAAAGCGAGATGGCGGCCGCGGTGGCGGGTGGCGTGACGAGCATCGTGTGCCCGCCCGACACCGAGCCCGTGCTCGACGAGCCCGGGCTCGTCGAGATGCTCAAGTTCCGCGCGGAGAAGCTGCACCAGGCGCGCGTGTTTCCGCTCGGCGCACTCACGCGCAAGCTCGAAGGCGAGATCCTCACCGAGATGGTCGAACTCACCGAAGCCGGCTGCGTCGGCTTCAGCCAGGCCGAGGTCGCGATCCCGAACACGCAAGTGCTCCAGCGCGCGTTCCAGTACGCCTCGACCTTCGGCTATCCGGTGTGGCTGCGGCCGCAGGAGCTGTTCCTCGGCCGCGGCGTCGCGGCGAGCGGGCCGCTTTCGACGCGCTTCGGCCTGCCGGGCATCCCGGTCGCGGCGGAAACGATCGCGCTGCACACGATCTTCGAGCTCATGAAGATCACCGGCGCGCGCGTGCACATCTGCCGCTTGTCGAGCGCGGAGGGTGTCGCGCTCGTGCGGCAGGCCAAGCAGCAGAAGCTGCCCGTCACCTGCGACGTCAGCATCAACTCGCTGCACCTCACCGACACCGACATCGGTTACTTCGACAGCAGTGCGCGCTTGAACCCGCCGCTGCGCCAGCAGCGCGACCGCGACGCGCTGCGCGCCGGCCTGGCCGACGGCACGATCGATGCGCTCGTTTCGGACCACACGCCGGTCGACGAGGACGCGAAGACCTTGCCGTTCGGCGAAGCGGAGCCCGGCGCCACCGGCCTCGAACTGCTGCTCGCTCTGGCGCTGAAGTGGGGCGAGGACAGCAGCGCCGGCGCGCTGCGCGCGCTGTCGGTGGTGACCAACGCCCCGGCCCGCGTGCTCGGCGCGTCGCTCGGCACCTTGCAATCGAGCCTGGGCCAGCTCGCCACCGGCGGCATCGCCGACCTGTGCGTGTTCGATCCCGATGAGGAATGGGCCGTCACGCGTGAGGTCCTGCGCAGCCAGGGCAAGCACACACCTTTCGCGGGCCTGCCGATGCGCGGACGCGTGCGCTGCACGATCGTCGCGGGCCAGATCGCGTACGAAGGCGCCGGCGCCGCGTGAGCGCATGAAGGCGCTGCGCGCCACAACGCGGCTCATGCACGGGCTGGTGCATGCGCTTGCCGGCTGGTGCACGATCCTGTTCGTGTTTCCGCGCCTGTCGCAGGCGCAGCGCAACAGCCGCGTCAACACGTGGGCGCGGCGCATGCTGCAGATCCTCGGGATCGAACTGCGCCTGCTCGGCACACCGGCGGCGCACGGCCCGATGCTGCTCGTCGCCAACCACATCTCGTGGCTGGACATCCTGGTGATGCACGCGGCGCGCCACTGCCGCTTCGTGTCGAAATCCGACGTGGAGCACTGGCCGCTGATCGGCACGCTGGCCACCGGCGCGGGCACGCTGTACATCGAGCGCGAATCGCGGCGCCATGTGATGCGCGTCGTGCACCACATGGCGCAGGCGCTGCGCGCGGGCGACGTGCTGGCCATCTTTCCCGAGGGCACGACGAGCGACGGCCTCGCGTTGCTGCCGTTCCATGCCAATCTCGTGCAGGCCGCGATCTCGGCGCAAGCGCCGGTGCAGCCCGTCGCGTTGAGTTTCGTCGATTGCGCCAGCGGCGGCATCACCACTGCCGCGCGCTATGTCGGCGACGAGACGCTGGTGGGCTCGCTCTGGCGCACGCTCACTGCGCCGCCGCTGGCCGCGGTCGTTGCGTTCGGCGAGCCGCAATCCGCTGAAGGGCGCGACCGGCGTGCGTGGGCGGCGGCGCTCCGCGCGTCGGTGTCGCGGCTGAGGGACAGCTCGCTGGCCGGCTGATGCGCCGCATCGTATGCTGCGGCGCATGTGGCGATGCTGCTTGCGCTGGCTGGCCGCGGCGCTCCTGCTCGCCGCGTGCGCGGCGCATGCCGACGCCGTCATCGACCTGTCGAAGTGGAACCCCGTCGACGGCCCGCGCGCACTCGACGGCACATGGGACTTCGCGGACGGACGGCTGCTCGGGCCCGGCGACGCATGGCCGGCCGATGCCGTGCCGGTGGCGGTGCCGCACGAGTGGAGCGGCGAAGCCGGCCCGCGCCGCGGCGCGGGCACTTATCGCGCCACCGTCCTGTGCGACAACACGCAGCCGCTGGCGCTGGCGCTCACGTTCCAGCACAGCGCAGCCCGCGTGTGGGTCGACGGCCAGCTCGTCGCGGAGCAAGGCCGCCCCGGCCTGACACCGGCGCAGGCCGAAGCCTCGGTGAAGCAGCAGATCCTGCAGCTTCCCGCGTCGCCTTGCCCGATGCAGGTGCTCGTGCAGGTGTCCAACTGGGACATGTACCGCGGCGGGTTCGTGCGCAGCGTGATCCTGGGCACGCCCCAGCAACTCGCGAAGCGGCACGAGGAGATCGTGCTGCGCGTGCAGACGGCGCAAGGCGCGCTCCTGTTCGCGGCGCTGTTCGGGTTCGCCTTCTGGCTGCGGCGCCGCCGCGAGACGGTGGCGCTGCTGTTCGGCGTGGTCGCGCTCAGCATCGGCATGACGCTGTCGCTCGGCGGCGAACGCGCGCACGGATCGCTCGCGGACTACGTGAGCTTCGACGCGTTCATGCGCATCGTCTACCTCAACTGGTTCCTGTCGCTCGGCACGTTCCCGTGGGTGCTCCAGAAGCTCTATCCGAAGGAGGCGTCGCGGCGCATCGTGTGGGCCGTGACCGTCGTCGCGGTCGCGGGCGGGCTGTTCTCCTCGGTCACGCCGGCGCACGTGCTCACGTGGACCACGCCGCTGCTGGCGCTCGGCTCGGTCGGCGTGGGCTCGTACATCGTCGCGGTGCTGGTTCGTGCGGCGCTCCATCGGCGCCAGGGTGCGCTGGTCCTGCTCGCGGCGTTGTCGGTGTTCGGCCTGGCGGTCCTCAACGACATCCTGCTGTTCCAGCGCATCTCCGACACGCAGCTCATGCCGTACGGCATCCTTGCCTTCGTGCTGGCGCCGGCGGTGCTGATGGCGCAGCGCTTTTCGAAGGCGCTCGCGGCCGAGGAGCTGCGCACGCTCGAACAGCGGGAGCGCGGCGACATGCTCGTGCGCGCGACGAAGGCCGGGTTGCTCGACTGGGACGGCGTCGCGAAGACGACGACGTATTCCGACCGCTTGAAGGAGATGCTGGGGTATGCGCCCGGCGCGCAGCTGCCGGAACTGCGCGAGCTGATGCACCCGGTCGAGCGCGACCGGGTCGACGCCAGCTTTCGCCGGCAGCTCGTGGACCGCAGTGTGAAGGGCGGCGTGCGCAGCGCAGACCCGATCGAATTCCGACTGCGCCGGGTGGACGGCGACTACGCGTGGGTGCACGGCGAGGGCATCTCGGTGTGCGACGACACGGGCCGCACGCTGCGCTTCATCGCCAGTTTCATCGACATCTCCGCGAGCAAGCGTTTCGAGACGGAGCTCGCGCAGCAGGTCGCGAACGCGCAGCAGGCGCGCCAGGCGCTCGCGCTCGAACAGGAACGGCTGGGGCTGCTGGTGCGCTCGACGAAGGCGGGCTTCGGCGACTGGGACGCAGTGCGCGACGCCGTCACGTACACCGACCGCTTCAAGGAGATGCTCGGTTACGAGCCCGGCGCGGACACGTCCACGTGGCCGAGCATTTTCGAGATGATGCATCCGGACGACCGCGACCGCGCGCGCGCGCAGTTCCGCGAGATGATTCGGCACAAGGCCGCGGGCGGCGAGCAGACGCCCGGCGCGCCGATGTCGTACCGGCTGCAACGGTGCGATGGCAGCTACATCTGGATCCACGCCGAAGGCATCGCGCAAGTCGACGAACACGGGCGCACGACGCGCTTCATCACGTCGTACCTGGACGTGACGAAGTTCCACGAACAGGAGGCCGCGCTGCTCGCGCAGGTGGAGCTCACGCGCACCGAGCAGCGCCGCCTCGACCTCGTGGTGCGCGGCGCACGCGTGGGCATCGTCGACTGGGACGGCGTCACGCACGAGACCTACTACTCGCCGCGCTTCCGAGAGATCCGCGGCTATCCGGCCGATGCCGACACGTCGGAGTGGCCCGATTACTTCAAGGTCATGATCCACCCCGAGGACCGCGAGCGCATCACGAAGCGCTGGGTCAAGTTCATCCGCGGCCAGGGGCCCGAAGGGCCGCGCGGCGAATACTACGCACCGGAGGAATACCGACTGCTCAAGGCCGACGGCGGCTACACGTGGGTCGAGGTCAGCGGCATGGCCGTGCGCGACGACAAGGGGTTCGTCACGCGCTGGATCGCGGCCATCATCGACATCACCGGGCGCCACGACCAGCGCGAGGCGCTGCGCCGGCAGAACGAGACG
Organism: Ramlibacter sp.; assembly: GCA_036561125.1. Lineage (GTDB taxonomy): Bacteria > Pseudomonadota > Gammaproteobacteria > Burkholderiales > Burkholderiaceae_C > Ramlibacter. The sequence goes on from DATBPW010000408.1 coordinate 5,792, forward strand.
CTCAGGGAAAACGTGCGGCTGCGCGAGGAGGTCGAGCGCATCAGCCGCCACGACATCAAGACGCCGCTGAACAGCATCGTCGCCGTGCCGCGCCTGCTGCGCGAAGAGCGCAAGCTCGGCCCCGAGGCCGACGAACTGCTGGGCATCGTGGAGCGCGCGGGCTACCGCATCCTGTCGATGGTCAACCTGTCGCTCGACCTGTTCAAGATGGAGCAGGGCACGTATGCGTTTCGCCCCGACGCGGTCGACGTCACCGATTTGCTCGGCAAGGTGATCGTCGACGTGCGCACGCACGCGGCGTCCAAGCACGTGCAGATCCGGCAGGTCGTGCGCAACGTGCCGTACGCGTGGGCCGAAGAACTGCTTTGCTATTCGCTGCTCGCGAACCTGCTGAAGAACGCCGTGGAAGCGTCGCCCGAAGGCGCCGAGGTGTGGGTGCGCCCCGAGAGCAGGGACGGCAAGGTCGTGCTGAGCATCCACAACCGTGGCGCGGTGCCGCACTCGATTCGCGAGACGTTCTTCCAGAAGTACGCGAGCCTCGGCAAGGCCAGCGGAACGGGCCTGGGCACGTACTCGGCGCGCCTCATGGCGCGTGTGCAGGACGGTGACGTCACCATGCAGACGTCGGACACGCAAGGCACGACGCTGACCGTGGTGCTGCCCGCCGCGCCCGAGGGCGCGATGCCGGCGACGACGCGCCACGTCGCGCAGCGCCGCGGCGTCGACCCGCTGCTGATCGCGTCGATGCCGCCCACGCGCGTGCTGCTGGTCGACGACGACGAATACAACCTGCTGATCGTGCGGCGCTTCCTGCCGTCGCCGCCCTTCGAAGTGGCGTCGGCGATCAATGGCCGCGTGGCCCTCGGCGCGATGCGCGCGAACTGGCCGGACCTCGTCTTCATGGACCTGGACATGCCCGTGATGGGCGGCATGGAAGCCGTGCAGGCGATGCGCGAGATGGAACGCGAACGTGCGGGTGCGGCGCCGTGCCGCATCGTCGCGCTGTCCTCGCACGACGACACCGAAACGCGCGAGCAGGCGCTGGCCGCGGGGTTCGACCGCTACCTCACCAAGCCCGTGACGCGCGAAGCGATCGAAGAGATGCTGGTGTTGCTTGCGAGCCCCGGCATCGCACCGATCCGCACGCGCGCCGCCGCGCAGCCGCCGCCGGCCTCGGGCGCGCACGACCCGGTGGTGATCGACCCCGACATGCAGGATGTGCTGCCGCAGTTCATGGACTCGCGGCGCGCGCTCATCGAGGCGATGCTGCAGGCGATCGGCCGCGACGATCGCGGCGAGGTGCGGCGCATCGGGCACCAGATGGCCGGCAGCTTCAGCCTGTACGGCTTCGCGTGGGCGAGCCAGCAGGCTCGCGCAATCGAGGCGCAAGCCGCCGATGGCGACATGCGCCACCTGCGTGCGCTCGCCGAGGGCTTGCAGTCGCACATCGACGCCGTGCAGCTGCGCACGCCGCACGGAGCTATCATCGAAACGGACGGGCAGCATGCCCGCGGAGGCGCCCCATGAGCGGCAAGAGGAAGGTCCTGCTGGTCGACGACGACCCGGCGGTCACGAGCTACCTGGTCGTGAAGCTGTCGAAGCTGTACGAAGTCGTCTCCACCAACAACCCGCGCGCGGCCGTCGCCCTTGCAAGCGCGGAACAGCCGCACGTGATCCTGTGCGACATCGACATGCCCGGCATGAGCGGCGGCGACGTCGCCGCCGCCCTGGCGGACGAGCCGATGACCGCGCTGATCCCCGTGATCTACCTCACCGCGCTCGTCTCGCCGCAGGAAGCGAGCGACCTCGACGGCCAGGTCGGCGGCCGGCCCGGCGTGTCCAAGCGTGCGCAGTTGTCGGAACTCGTCGAGGTGATCGACAAGGTCACGCGCCGCTGAGGCGCGCGCGCTGGCGCATCACAGCTCGTCGGGAACGGCGCCGCGTTGCGCGGGTTCCTTGCGGAACACGACTTCGCCGGTGGGCACGTGCACGACGCGGATCTCGCCCGATGGCAAGGTGAAGCTCTTCGCGGCCATGGTGACCGCGAGCGCGCGGTCGCTGAAGAAGTACTCGTGGGCGCCGGGCTGCGGCACGAACCGGCCGGCGATCGGGAAATTGCTCTCGACGCGAAATTCTGCGGATGTCATGTGTTCCCCTGAGTGTTTCCCTCGGCAGTCTTGTTGTTCCGGCTGCTGTGTGACCATCGTAGGCCCGCGTCCTGACCGTTTCGTGACCAGTCCTGAAAGCTCGCTTAAGGCGACCTCGCTGTAATGGGCCTCGAGTCAGGTTAGCGTGCACCGCCGGGCTGTCTGTAGGACTTCGCTGACGCGCCGTGTCGGCGCGGCGGCCTGTGCGGAATCACAGGATGCGCGCACTACAATGCCCGGCCGGCCGCCGTAGTTCAATGGATAGAACGAGCGCCTCCTAAGCGCTAGATACAGGTTCGATTCCTGTCGGGGGCGCCACTGACAGGTGCTTGCGGCGCGGGCCTTCCCGCCGAGCACGCACCGCCGGGCATCGTCGATGCCATGACAGTCCTCTTCGTCGTCGACCGCGAACAGCAGTGGCCCTGCGAAATCCCGGGATCGAGCGTCGTCACCGCCCGCGCCTACCTCACGGAGCCCGCATACACGAACCACTTGAAGGCGCGCGTGGTCAACCTGTGCCGCGTCAACAAGTACCAGGGCCGCGGCTATTACGTGTCGCTGCTGGCCGAAGCGCGCGCGCATGAGCCGACGCCGAGCGTCAAGGCGCTGGGCGACCTGCAGTCCGAAGAGCTGAGGCAGTCGATCGCCGCGAAGCTCACCGCGCTGGTGCGCGACATCCGGCACGAGGACAGCGACGTGTTCGAGCTCGACGCGTACTTCGGCCTCGATCCCGCCGAGGCGCACCCGGCGCTCGCGCAGCAATTGTTCGCGGCGACGCAGGTGCCGCTGGTGCGCGCCGTGTTCCGGAAGGTGGACGGCCAGTGGACGCTCGAGAAACTGCAGCCGGTGCCGGCGTCGGATGTGCAGTCGCGCCATCGCGCATTCCTCGTCGCCGCGGCGACCGCGTATGTCACCGGCGATTCGCGCGCGCCGCAGCCGGGCGCCGCGAATTCCACGCGCACGCCGGTGCTGGCGATCCTGCACGACCCGTCGGCCGCCGACAAATGCTCCAACGACGAAGCGCTGCGCAAGTTCGTCGAGATCGCGCCGAAAGTGGGCATCCGCGCGGAACTGATCGGGCCGGGTGACGTGGACCGCATCGACGAGTTCGACGCGCTGTTCCTGCGCGCGGACCCGAGCGTCGACAACTACACGTACCCGCTCGCGCGCAAGTGCGAGTCGCTCGGCATGCCGGTGATCGACGACCCGGAATCGGTGCTGCGCTGCTCCAACAAGGTGTTCCTCGACGAGTTGCTCACGCAGCACGGCATTCCCAAGCCCAGGACGATCAAGGTGCACAGCGGCAATGTGCGCGAGATCGTCCCCGCGCTCGGTCTGCCGTTGGTGCTGAAGGTGCCCGACGGCGCCTTCGGCCTGGGCGTGTGCAAGATCGAAAGCGAGCAGGAGCTGCTGGAGAAGTCGAAGCAGATGTTCGCGCGCTCGGAACTGCTCGTCGCGCAGGAATGGCTGCCCACCGAGTTCGACTGGCGCATCGGCGTCTTCGACGGCCGGCCGCTGTTCGCGGCGCAGTACATGATGGCGCCGGGCCACTGGCAGGTGCACAAGCGCGAAGGCGAGGAGCACGTGGAAGGCGCGACGGTGGCGTTCGCCATCGGCGAGGTGCCGGAGGTCGTGGTGGAGACGGCGGTGCGCGCATGCAGCCTGATCGGCCGCGGCCTGTACGGCGTGGACCTGAAGCAGTCGGGCGAGAAGTGCTGGCTGATCGAGGTGAACGTCAACCCGAACATCGACGCCGGCAACGAGGACCAGATCCTCGGCGATGCGATCTACCGCGAAGTCCTCGGCGTGTTCGCGCGCAGGATTCGCGAGCGCAGGAAAGTGGCTGTCACCCCGGCGCAGGCCGGCGTCGATGGTGCTGGTGCACCACGCGCTTCATCCGGCGCCGACGGTCCCGGCCTGCGCCGGGACGACAAGGTGGACGCTACTTAGAGAGCAGCCTCATCGCCTCTTCGAGCCCCTTGATCGTCAGCGGGTACATGCGCTGGTTCACCAGCTGCTGGATCACGCTGATCGACTGGCGGTACTGCCACACGCCTTGCGGCTCGGGGTTGATCCACACGAATTTCGGGAATGCGTTCGTCAGCCGTTGCAGCCACTCGGCGCCGGCTTCCTCGTTGTTGTATTCGACACTGCCGCCGGGCTGCAGGATCTCGTAGGGGCTCATCGTCGCGTCGCCCACGAAGACCAGTTTGTAGTCCTTGTTGTACTTGCGGATGATGTCCCACGTGGCGAACTTCTCGGAGAAGCGGCGCCGGTTGTTCTTCCACATGAAGTCGTAGACGCAGTTGTGGAAATAGTAGAACTCCAGGTGCTTGAACTCCGCCTT
>DATBPW010000409.1:0-2358 GCA_036561125.1 Ramlibacter sp.
GCGCGATGCGCGAGGTGCTGGTGTGCGGTGGGGCGCTGCTGTCGCCGCAACTGCTCATGCTGTCGGGCATCGGCCCGGCGCAGCACCTGCTGGAAAACCGCATTCCCGTCGTGCACGACCTGCCCGGCGTCGGCGCGAACCTGCACGACCATCCCGACGTCGTGCAGGTGTTCGACGCGCCGCAGCTCAAGGACCTGTTCGGCCTGTCGTTCGCGGGCGCGGTGCGCGTCGTCAAGGCGATCTTCGAATGGCGCGACTTGCGCACCGGCATGCTCACGACCAACTTCGCGGAAGCCGGCGGCTTCATCAAGAGCTCGCCGCAGGAAGCCATCCCCGACCTGCAGTTGCACTTCCTCATCGGCAAGCTCGTGGACCACGGCCGCAAGACCGTGTTCGGCCACGGCTACTCGTGCCATGTGTGCGTGCTGCGTCCGGCCAGCCGCGGCAGCGTGCGCCTGGCCGGCAACGACCCGCTCGCGCCGCCGCTCGTGGACCCGAACTTCCTCGCCGAGCGCGACGACGTCGACCGCATGGTGCGCGGCTTCAAGCTGATGCGCCACATCATGACGCAGCCCGCGCTGGCGAACTTCGGCGGCCGCGAGCTCGCGTCGTCGGCCCAGGCGCGCACCGACGAACAGATCGAAGCTTTCATCCGCGCCCACGCCGACACCATCTACCACCCCGTCGGCACGTGCCGCATGGGCCCCGGCGCGAACGACGTCGTCGACGAGCGCCTGCGCGTGAAGGGCATCGAAGCCCTGCGCGTCGTGGACGCATCGATCATGCCCCGCATCGTCGGCGGCAACACCAACGCGCCGGTGATCATGATCGCCGAGAAGGCCGCGGACATGGTCAAGGAGGACGCGACGACGCACCACGACGGCGTGGCGACACCGGCGATGCAGGCCGCCTGAGGGCGGCGACGCGCCGAAAACGTAACGGCCGGCGCAGAAGTGACATTCGTCGTCGCGCGACGGCGACGCGGCCCTTGCGAACCGGCCCCTGTCGGGCTACAACACGGGCGAGGACGAGGAGTTGGGCATGCCGATGACGCAGAACGATCGCGAACGCCAGCACCGGGCCCGCCTGGCCCAGATCGAGGCCGTGCAAGTGGTGGCCGGCAGCGGCGACGCCGCACGCGTGAACCACGAGCGCACCCTGATCGAGCGCGCGCGCATGTTCGCCGAGGAACTCGCGTCGCACGAGGCCACCGAGCGCGGCCTCATCGCACTCGACCGCCTGCTGCGCGCGGTGGAGGAAGGCTCGTCGCCTTACGTGCGCGACATCGGGCACTTCATCGAAGCCGTGTGGAACAACAAGCCGCTCGCGCTCCCGGCGCTGCGCGGCGTGGACAAGGCCACCGCCGACGCAATGATGGACGTGCTGGACGCGTGGCGCTACGCGCGCGTGAACCTCGCCGAATGCGTCAGGGGCGGCCCGCGCCGCATCGCGGTGGTGCTGCGCGCCTGCCGCGCGTAAAGTGGTACGCGCGCGTCTTGAACGCGCCGCGCGCGCGTCGCACAATGCGCGCTCATGGAACGCAGTTACCAGGTCCATACTTACAAGGGCTACTTCGTCGGCTCCTTCTGCGCGGAAGCGGGGGATGGCCAGCTCGTGGGCATCGCGCAGATCTGCGTCGACCGCCCCTCGGGCGCCGCGGACGCGAAGCCGGTCGAACAGGTGCGCAGCGACGGGACCTACCCCGATCGCGAGAAGGCGCTCACCGCCGCCCAGCACCGCGCGCGCGAGATCATCGACTCGCTCACGCCCAACTGGGACCCATTCACCGCACCGGGCTGGCTGATCTCGCGCTGACCGCGGGTCAGTCCGCGGACGGCAGTTCGCAGATGCCGACCGCACTCGAGCCATGAAGCCCGGCGGGTTCCTACAACGGCACGCTCGCTGCGCCGATGACCATCCGCACGCGGATGTCGCACGCTTGAACGCATGGATCGCGTTGGGATTTTGGTGGCCTGCGTGGCTCTGGCGTTCGGGGCGCGTGCGCAAACGGCCGCGCCACCGCAAGCCCGCCTCGGGACCGTCACCGTATCGGGCGTCGGCCACCCGGTGGAGAAGTCGTATCGCAAGATGGTCGGTGGGATGGACTTGTTCGAGCGGATGCATTTCCACGCGCCGGATGCGCCGCTGCGTTTCAAGCTGCTGCCCCGCAAGCGCGGCACGAACATGGACGACGTGCAACTCGAGGTGGTGGGCAAGACGTTCTCTTACCCCGTGCCGCTGGCGCGCGATCGCACGTTCACGATCGCGCGCGATCCGAGGGCGCTGGCAGAAGACGCCGTGGTCTCGCCGAACCGCAAGCAGCTGACGATGACGTGGCGCGTGGACATCCGCACGCCC
>DATBPW010000410.1:0-1817 GCA_036561125.1 Ramlibacter sp.
GATCCACCAGACGCAGTTCGCGATCGCGAAGCCCCAGGCGACGGGGATGTTCACGCCCCAGATGCCCACGCCTTGCATGAACAGGTAGCCCATCGACGCGACGAAGGCCAGCGTGCCGGCGAGCGTGCCGAGGAACGCGACCAGCCAGCCCCAGTGCACCGGGCGCGTGAGCACCTCGCCGGCGATCTTGTCGGTGATGCTGGCGTATTGCCAGCCGGCGCGCAGCACGCCGATGTCGCGCGAGACGGGCGGCGCGGCCATCACGCACCCTCCGGCTTGCGCGGCACGACGCGAGCGAGGTACGTCGTGCGCGGCCGCGTGTTCAGCTCGCCGAGCAGCGCGTAGTGGCGCGGCGTCTCGCGCGCACGCACGACCGCGCTCGAGGCATCGTTGAGGTCGCCGAACACGATCGCGCTCGTCGGACACGCGCCCTGGCAGGCGGTGACGACGTCGCCGTCGCGCAGCGGCACGCCCGTCGTCTGCGATTCCTGCCGCGCGCGCGCGATGCGCTGCAGGCAATAGGTGCACTTCTCCATGACGCCGCGCCGGCGCACGGTGACCTCGGGGTTGCGCTGCGCCTTGAGCGTCTCCGTCTCGTTGTCGGTGAACTGCAGGAAGTTGAAGCGCCGCACCTTGTACGGGCAGTTGTTCGAGCAGAAGCGCGTGCCGATGCAGCGGTTGTAGACCTGCACGTTCAGGCCCTCGCTGTCGTGCAGCGTCGCGCCGACGGGGCAGACCAGCTCGCACGGCGCGTTCTCGCAGTGCATGCACGGCACCGGCAGGAACAGGCTGCCGTCGACTTCCGCCGTCTCGTACCGGTCGACGCGGATCCAGTGCATCTCGCGCCCGTGCGCGACCTGCTCCTTGCCGACGACGGGGATGTTGTTCTCGGCCTGGCAGGCGATCGTGCAGGCGTTGCAGCCGATGCATGCGTCGAGGTCGATCGTCATGCCCCACGCGTGTTCGGGCGAAGGTTGGTGCGGGTACAGCGTCTCGTGCGCGAACTGCGGGTCGGGAATGCGCCCGTCGGGCGCCACGGTGCGCGCGAGCTTGCGCCCTTCCTGGTCCATCGCGTGCTGGGTCACCGCGAAGTCATGGTGTGCAGCGGTCTTGGTGATCTCGACGGGGACGACGATCGCCGAGTCGGCCGGGCGCAGCGCGTTGGCATCGAAGCCGACGCCGTTGCCGACGCGGCCCGCCGCTGTGCGCCCGTAGCCGAGCGGGAGCGTCACCACGCCTTCCGCGTGCGCTTCGATCACCCACACCGGCGCTTGCAACGATCGGCTTGCGGCCTTCACCTGCACGACATCGCCGGTGCCCACGCCGATGCGCTGCGCAGTGCCGCGCCCGATCAGCAGCGCGTTGTCCCACGTCATCTTGGTGAACGGGCGCGGCAATTCCTGCAGCCACGCATTGTTGGAGAAACTGCCGTCGTGCGCCGACGGGTCGGGCGCGAACAACGCGACGAGACCGCTAGGCGCAGTCGCGGCGCCCGGTGGCACGGGCTCCGCAGCGATCTTCAGCGGCGTCGCGGACGTGCCTTCGATCGCGCCGCGGCGCAGGCTCTCGCGCCAGAACGCATCGAAGTCTTTGCCGCCATGGTCACGCCACGTGCGCTGCACGAGCGCGTGCCCGTCGCGCACGTCGTCGGCGGTGAGCAGCGCAAGCAGTTCGTGCGCCGAGCGGCTGTCGTACAACGGCGCGATCGCCGGCTGCACGATGCAAGCGGTGCCGTCGTAGGCGAGCGCGTCGCTCCACTGCTCGTAGGCGTGCGACAGCGGCAGGTGCCAGGTGCACGCGCGCGCCGTTTCGTCGCG
>DATBPW010000411.1:0-9238 GCA_036561125.1 Ramlibacter sp.
TACCCCTGCGACGATGGCCCGGACCGCAGCCTCGATCTGTTCGTCGGTCAGTGTCGCGTCGTTGCTGGCGAGCGTCAAGCGAAGCGCCACGCTCTTTTCCTGCGCCGACATGCCGGCGACCTCTTGTTTTGGTTTGTACACATCGAAGAGGAATGCGTCACGCAGCAGCCCGCCGGTCGCGGCCGACTCGATGGCGCGCAGGATTTCGTCGTGCGTCACCGAATCCTTCACGACCAGCGCGATGTCCCGCTGCACCGGCTGGAAGCGCGGCACCGGCTCGAACGCGGGCACTTCCCGCTGCGTCACGGCGTCGAGATCGAGCTCGAACAGGATCGGTGCCTGAGCGAACTCCCACTGTTGGCGCCAGCGCGGGTGAAGTTCGCCCACGAAACCGATGTTGCGCCCATGCAGCCACACGCTCGCGCAGCGGCCCGGATGCATCGCCGGATGCTCCGCCGCCTTGTATTCGGCGCCCAGCGGCGCCAGCAGCACCTGGACGTCGCCCTTCACGTCGAAGAAATCGACGGCCGATTCCCTGCGCGCCCATTGCAGGCCGTCCGCGCTGCCGTACGCGAGCCCCGCCACGCGCATCGGCTGGTGGACGCCGCGCACCGTGGTGTCGGTGGTCCGCACGGACGCATCGCGCATGAACACGCGGCCGATCTCGAACACACGCACGCGCTCGGCCTTGCGATCGAGGTTGAACCGCAGCACCTGCAGCAGCGAGCCGACCAGCGACGAGCGCATGACGCTCATCTGGCTGGCGATCGGGTTGAGCAGCTTCACGGGATCCGCATTGCCGGCGAGCTCGCGCTCCCAGGCTTCCTCGACGAAGCTGAAGTTGATCGTCTCGAAGTAGCCGAGCGCGGCCAGCAGCCGGCGCACCGCGAAGCGGCTGCGCTGCGATTCCGGGCGCACGCGCGCAGTGATCGGCGCGAGCGGCGGCGTGGTCGGCAGGTTGTTGTAGCCGACGATGCGTGTCACTTCCTCGACCAGGTCTTCCTCGATCGCGATGTCGAAGCGATACGGCGGCGGCGTGACCGTGATCGTGCCGTTGCCGCCTAGCGCCGGCAGGCCGAGGCGTTGGAACGCGTCGAGGCATTGCGCTTCGGTGACGGGCATGCCGATCACCTTGCACGCGCGCGCGACGCGCAGGGTGACCGGCTTGCGCTCGGGCAGCTGCGCGACCTGGTCATCCATCGGGCCGGCTTCTCCGCCGCAGGTGTCGAGGATCAGCTTCGTGATGTACTCGATGTGTTCGACGGTCAGGCTCGGGTCCACGCCGCGTTCGAAGCGGTGGCCTGCGTCGGTCGAGAAGTTGTAGCGGCGCGAGCGGCCCTGGACCGCTTCGGGCCACCAGAACGCGGCCTCGACGTACACGTTCTTCGTGTCGTGGGACACCGCTGTCGCGTCGCCGCCCATGATCCCGGCGAGCGATTCGACTTCCTTGTCGTCGGCGATCACGCCGACCTTGTCGTCGACCTCGATCGTCGTGCCGTTGAGCAACTTCAGCCGTTCGCCCTTGCGGCCCCAGCGCACGTCGAGCGCGCCGTGGATCTTGTCGAAGTCGAAGATGTGCGACGGCCGGCCGAACTCGAACATCACGTAGTTCGAGATGTCCACGAGCGCCGTCACGCTGCGCTGGCCGCAGCGCGCGAGGCGGTCGACCATCCATTGCGGCGCCTTCGCCTTCGTGTCCACATTGCGCACGACACGGCCCGAGAAGCGGCCGCACAGGTCCGGGGCGGACACCTTCACCTTGAGCTTCGCGCCCGCCTTCGGTGGGACCGCCTCGAACTTCGGCTGCTTCAACGGCGCGCCGGTGAGCGCGGACAGTTCGCGTGCGACACCGTACACGGACAAGGCATGCGCCAGATTCGGCGTGAGCTTCAGCGTGAACACGTGGTCGTCGAGCGCGAGCACGTCGCGCACGCTCTTGCCGATCGGTGCGGCTGAGTCGAGCTCGAGCAGGCCGGAGTGGTCGTCGCTCAGCTTCAGCTCGCGCGCCGAACACAGCATTCCGCGGCTTTCGACGCCGCGCAGCTTGCCGACCTTGATCTCGAAGGGCTTGCCCTCGTCGTCAGGCGGCAGCACGGCGCCGACGAGCGCCGTCGGCACCTTGATGCCCACGCGTGCATTGGGCGCGCCGCACACGATGTTCAGCAGCGCACCCTGCCCCACGTCGACCTGGCACACGCGCAGGCGGTCGGCGTTCGGGTGCTGCACGCACTCCTTGATCTCGCCGACGACGACATTGCCGAACGGCGGCGCAACGGGGCGCAGCTCTTCGACCTCCAGCCCGCCCATCGTGAGCGTGTCGGCGATCTGCTGCGTCGTGAGCGGGGGGTTGCAGTACTCGCGCAGCCAGGACTCGGGGAATTGCATCTTCTTGTCTTGCCTTATCGGAACTGGCGCAGGAACCGGACGTCACCGTCGAAGAACAGGCGCAGGTCATTCACTCCGTAGCGCAGCATCGTGAGCCGGTCCGGGCCCATGCCGAACGCGAAGCCGATGTATTTCTCGGGGTCCAGGCCCATGTTCTTCACGACCGCCGGGTGCACCTGCCCCGAGCCGGCCACCTCGAGCCACTTGCCCGCGAGCGGGCCGTGCTGGAACTGGATGTCGATCTCGGCGCTGGGCTCCGTGAACGGGAAGAAGCTCGGGCGGAAACGCAGTTGCAGGTCGTCGCTCTCGAAGAACGTGCGGCAGAAATCGGTGAAGACGACCTTCAGGTCCTTGAAACTCACGTTCTCGCCGAGCCACAGGCCTTCGCACTGGTGGAACATCGGCGAGTGCGTCGCGTCGCTGTCGACGCGGTACGTGCGCCCGGGCGCGATCACGCGAATCTCGGGCATGGCCTTGCCCGCGTGCTTCTTGATGTGCGCGTGCGCGTAGCGCACCTGCATCGGGCTCGTGTGCGGCCGCAGGTTGTACGGGATGCCGTCGTCGCCGTCGATGTCGACATAGAACGTGTCCTGCATCGAGCGCGCCGGATGGTTCGGCGGGTTGTTCAGCGACGTGAAGCTGTGCCAGTCGCTTTCGAGCTCGGGACCGTCGGCGACGTCGAAGCCCATGCTCGCGAAGATCTGCTCGATGCGCTCCATCGTGCGGCTGACCGGATGCAGCGCGCCCGGCTCGCGATAGCGGCCCGGCAATGAGACGTCCAGCGCCTCGGCCTTGAGCTGCGCTTCGAGCTCCGCATTGGCGAGCTGCCGGCGGCGGTCGGCCAGCGCCGCCTCGATCGCCTGCTTCGCCTGGTTGATTGCCGCGCCGCGCGACTTCTTCTCGTCGACCGACAGCGCGCCCAGGCCCTTCATCAGCTCGGTGATGCGGCCGGACTTGCCGGTGAACTGCGCCTTCGCGTTTTCGAGGTCGGCGGGCGTTGCCGCTTTCGAGAACGCCTCACGCGCGCTGGCGACGATGGTTTCGAGTTCGTTGGTCATGAAGAGAAAACAGGGCTAGAGCCTGCGGCCCTAGCCCTGTCCTTTGATGTTGCACCGGCAGCGCTTGCGCGATGCCACACGTGAACTCAAGCAGCCAGCTTGGCCTTGACTTGCTCCACGATGCCGGTAAACGCCGCGGGATCGTGCACGGCGATGTCGGCGAGGACCTTGCGGTCGATCTCGATGCCGGCCTTGCGGATGCCGTTGGCGAACTGGCTGTAGGTCAAGCCGTTCGCGCGGGCCGCCGCGTTGATGCGGGCGATCCAGAGCTGGCGGAAGACGCGCTTCTTGGTGCGGCGATCGCGGTACGCATACTGGCCCGCCTTCATCACCGCTTCCTTGGCGATGCGGAAGACGTTGCCGCGGCGGCCGCGGAAACCCTTGGCGAGGGCGAGGACCTTCTTGTGGCGGGCGCGGGCCGTTACACCACGTTTGACGCGAGGCATGTGATTTCTCCTTGTCGTTCGTGGTTAGATGCCGGCGCCCGGCAACATGGCGGCCATGTGGCCCATGTTCGTCTCGTGCACGCTCGTCGGCCCGCGCAGGTGGCGCTTGTTCTTGGTGGACTTCTTCGTCAGGATGTGACGCTTGAAGGCCTGGCCGCGCTTGACGGTGCCGCCCGGGCGCACGCGGAAGCGCTTTTTCGCCCCGCTCTTGGTTTTCATCTTGGGCATGGTGACCCCTTTCTCTCTTCTTCGATCGTGCTCGTGAGGCGTCGCGAAGTTTGCTTCGCGCCTTGATGGCCCCGAGCCACTAATTTGCGCGGACTCGCACCGCGCCTCATTGCCCCTTGCGGGGCTTTGTCCTTCGTCAGGCCTGCTCCGGCTGCGTCGCAGGTTTGGCCTCGGCCGGCTTGGCCGCGACGACCTTCTTCTTGCCGGGCGCGATCATCATGATCATCTGGCGCCCTTCCAGCTTCGGGAACTGTTCCACCACGATCAGGTCGGCAAGCTCGTCGCGAATGCGGTTCAGCAGTGCCAGCCCCAGCTCCTGGTGCGTGATCTCGCGGCCCCTGAAGCGCAGCGTGATCTTGCACTTGTCGCCTTCCGCCAGGAACTTGCGGATGTTGCGCATCTTGATGTTGTAGTCGCCCTCGTCGGTGCCCGGCCGGAACTTGATTTCCTTGATCTCGATGACCGTCTGCTTCGCTTTCGCTTCCGCCGCCTTCTTCTGCTCCTGGTACTTGAACTTGCCGTAGTCCATCAGCCGGCACACGGGCGGGCTGGCGGTCGCGGCGATCTCGACCAGGTCCACGTCCATCTCGCCCGCCATGCGCAGGGCATCCTGGAGGCTGACGATGCCGAGGGGCTCGTTGTTGGGCCCGCTCAGGCGGACTTCCGGGGCCATGATTTCCCGGTTCAGGCGGTGCTTGCGTTCCTCCCGCTGGCGGCGGTCGCGAAAATCAGTAGCGATGGTCTGTTGTCCTCTTCAAAAACTTGCTGCCCCGAAGAACAGCGAAACCGCCGCGGAACGCGCCGGCAAAGCGTGACTCGATTCGGAATCAGACTTTGTCCGCGACGTCCTTCGCGATGCGTTCGACGAACGCGGCGAGGGACATCGCACCGAGGTCCTGGTTGCCCCGGGCGCGCACTGCGACGGCACCTGCTGCCTTCTCCTTGTCGCCCACGACGAGGATGTATGGCAGCTTCTGCATCGAATGCTCCCGTATTTTATACGTAATCTTTTCGTTCCGCTGGTCGAGGCCAACCCTAAGGCCTTGATTTTGCAGAGATTTGGCCACATCCCGGGCGTAATCCGCTTGCGCATCCGTGATATTGAGCACAGCCACCTGCACCGGCGCGAGCCAGACCGGCAGCGCGCCGGCGTGTTGCTCGATCAGGATCCCGATGAAACGCTCCAGGCTGCCGACGATGGCGCGGTGGAGCATCACCGGGCGATAGCGGCTCCCGTCTTCGCCCACGTACTCGGCGTCCAGGCGCTCCGGCATCGAGAAATCGACCTGCATCGTGCCGCACTGCCACTCGCGGCCGATCGCGTCCTTCAGCGTGTACTCGATCTTCGGCCCGTAGAACGCCCCGTCGCCCGGCGAGATCGTGAACTCGCAGCCTGAGCGGCGCAGCGACTCCATCAGCGCGTGCTCGGCCTTGTCCCAGCTCTCGTCGGAGCCGATGCGCTGCGCAGGCCGCGTCGCGACTTTGTAGATGATCTGCGTGAACCCGAAGTCGCGGTAGACCTTCTGCAGCAGCGTCGTGTACGCCTCGCACTCCGGCAGGATCATGTCTTCCGTGCAGAAGATGTGCCCGTCGTCCTGCGTGAAGCCGCGCACGCGCATGATGCCGTGCAGCCCGCCGGTCGCCTCGTTGCGGTGGCACTGGCCGAATTCGCCATAGCGCAGCGGCAGGTCGCGATAGCTCTTGATGCCCTGCTTGAAGATCAGGATGTGGCCCGGGCAGTTCATCGGCTTGAGCGCGTAGTCGCGCTTTTCCGATTCCGTCGTGAACATGTTCTCGCGGTACTTGTCCCAGTGCCCGGTCTTCTCCCAGAGCGACTTGTCCAGCAGCTGCGGGCCCTTGACCTCGAGGTAGCCGTTCTCGCGGTACACGCGGCGCATGTGCTGCTCCACCTCCTGCCAGATGGCCCAGCCTTTGGGGTGCCAGAACACGACGCCGGGTGCATGGTCGTCGATGTGGAAGAGGTCCAGCTCGCGCCCGAGCCGGCGGTGGTCGCGCTTCTCGGCCTCCTCGAGCATCGTGAGGTATTGCTGCAGCTCGTCCTTCGTCGCCCACGCGGTGCCGTAGATTCGCTGGAGCATCTCGTTGCGGTGGTCGCCGCGCCAGTACGCGCCGGCCACCTTCATGAGCTTGAAGAACCGCAGCTTGCCGGTGGACGGCACGTGCGGGCCGCGGCACAGGTCCTCGAAGCCGCCTTCGCGATACAGCGACACGTCCTCGGCCTGCGGGATGCTTTCGATGATCTCGGCCTTGTACTTCTCGCCGATCGACTTGAAGTAGGTCACGGCCTCATCGCGCGGCAGCACGCGGCGCGTGACAGGTTCGTCCTTCGCCGCGAGTTCCGTCATCCGCTTCTCGATCGCCTGCAGGTCCTCCGGCGTGAAGGGTCGCTTGTACGAGAAGTCGTAGAAGAAGCCGTTTTCGATGACAGGGCCGATCGTGACCTGCGCATCGGGGAACAGCTCCTTCACCGCGTACGCGAGCAGGTGCGCCGTCGAGTGGCGGATCACCTCGAGGCCTTCGGGGTCCTTGGCCGTGAGGACGGAAACGGGTGCGTCGTGGTCGACCATGAAAGCCGTGTCGACCACCTTGCCGTCGACCTTGCCGGCCAGCGCGGCCTTCGCCAGGCCGGGGCCGATGGAAGCAGCGATGTCCGCGACCTTGACCGGGCCGGGGTACTCGCGTTTCGAACCGTCGGGAAGCGTGATGTGAATCATGGTTGGAATTCGTCTGGGCAAACAAAAAGCGCGGCCGGCAGCCGCGCTTTCGTGGTAGAGATGTGCACGCGCGACTACCCGCCCCTAGCGGGTGGTGGAACCTTCCGTTCGCGTTCGCGGTGTCATAACCAGTATCCCTTTCTCGCCTCGATTCTAACCTGCGGCAACGAACCCCGTGCCGCCGCAGCGCGGGCATTCGGTGATCACGATCTGCTTTTCCACTTCGAAGTTCTCGTTGATGTTCTCGCTCTCGATGCGGAATTCGCCCGTGCCGCCGCAGTCGGGGCACTTCATCTGGTTGAGCTTGCTCGCGTCGAACACGCCGGTCTTGTCTTCCCCAGTGGACATCCTGGCCCCCATTCATCAACGAAGGCCCCACTCTACTTCCAAAGACCCAAAGAGCAAAACGCCCGGCGGGCCGGGCGTTTCGTGTCTCCTTCGGGCCCTTGTGCGTGCGTCAGGCCGCCTTGCGCTGGTCGAAGAACTGTTCGTCCTCGGTCGACCCCTTGAGGGCCGCCGTCGAGGCGTTCGCCTCGATCGTCGTGGTCACGGCGTCGAAGTAGCCCGTCCCCACCTCGCGCTGGTGCTTGACGGCGGTGAAGCCCTTGTCGGCGGCGGCGAACTCCTTCTGCTGCATCTCGACGAACGCCGTCATGCCGCTCCGCGCGTAGCCGTGCGCGAGTTCGAACATGCCGTAGTTCAGCGCGTGGAAACCGGCGAGCGTGATGAACTGGAACTTGTAGCCCATCGCACCGAGCTCGCGCTGGAACTTCGCGATGGTCGCGTCGTCCAGGTTCTTCTTCCAGTTGAACGACGGCGAGCAGTTGTACGCGAGCATCTTGCCCGGGAACTTCGCGTGGATCGCATCGGCGAAATCCTTCGCGAACTTCAGGTCCGGCGTGCCCGTCTCGCACCAGATCAGGTCGGCGTACTCCGCATACGCGAGGCCGCGGCTCACGGCCTGGTCGAAGCCCTTGCGCGTGCGATAGAACCCTTCCACCGTGCGCTCGCCCGTGAGGAACGGGATGTCGTTCGCGTCGACATCGCTGGTGACGAGGTCCGCGGCTTCGGCATCGGTGCGCGCCAGCAGGATCGTCGGCACGCCCATCACGTCGGCTGCGAGACGCGCAGCGACGAGCTTGGCGACCGCTTCGCGTGTGGGCACCAGCACCTTGCCGCCCATGTGACCGCACTTCTTCACCGACGCGAGCTGGTCCTCGAAGTGCACGCCCGCGGCGCCCGCCTCGACCATCGCCTTCATCAGCTCGAACGCGTTGAGCACGCCGCCGAAGCCGGCCTCGGCATCCGCCACGATCGGCGCGAAGTAGTCGACGTAACCTTCGTCGCCGGGGTTCTTGCCTTCGCTCCACTGGATCTCGTCGGCGCGCTTGAACGTGCTGTTGATCTTCTTGACGACCTTCGGCACGGAATCGACGGAGTACAGCGACTGGTCGGGGTACATCTCGCCGTTGCTGTTCGCGTCGCCCGCGACCTGCCAGCCGGACAGGTAGATGCCTTTCAAGCCCGCCTTGACCTGCTGCATCGCCTGATTGCCGGTCAGCGCGCCGAGCGTGTTGACGAACGGCTCGGCGTTCAGCAACGCCCAGAGCTTGTCGGCGCCGCGCTTGGCGAGCGTGTGCTCGATGTGCAGCGAGCCGCGCAGCTTGACGACGTCGGCCGCGCTGTAGCCGCGCTTGATGCCTTTCCAGCGCGGGTTCTCGGCCCAGTCCTTCTCGAGCTGGTCGATCTGCTGCTGCCGCGTGAGTTGGGTCCAGTGGGTCATGGGGGAGTCACTCCAGGTTGTTGCCGAAAGGGCCGGCCCGTCTCGGGCCGCTGGAGTCAACTCTAAGTCTTCTACAAGACCTTGATCGCCTCTTGTGTCTTATAGAAGACAAAATTTTTTCTTTGCCACGACAGCGACTTACCGCATCAATTTCTCGATGCGGGAAAACATTTCTTGTATTGAGAAATTTTGGCGCGACGCAGCATCGCATGATTGCGCATCATGAAACGCATTTCACGATGACTGAAATCGGATCCAGTCGCCGTGGCCGATCGGTTCCTTGCCGGCGACGCGCTGCGGATTGATCTCGTAGAGGAAGCAGCGCAGCGGCTCGCCGCGCCAGTCGATGTCGACGTCGCGCTTGAAATACTCGCTGTGCTCGCCCGGCACGATGCCTTCGATGCCGTCGAGCACGGCTTCGAGCTGCGGCGTCACTTCGTAGACTTCGCCGACGACTGTCACCGCTTGCTCGCCGCCGAGCGCGAGCCCGGGATACCAGTCCATGGTGTACAGGCTGCCCTTCACCTCGCCCATGCCGAGGTACTTCGGCGCCGGCGTGAGCTGGTTGATGTCGTTGCGGCCGCCGCGGCGCAGCGTCCCGTA
>DATBPW010000412.1:0-4363 GCA_036561125.1 Ramlibacter sp.
ATGTGCTTGGTCATCTCGGCAATCTCGCGCATGAAGGCCTCGCGCGAGAGCTTGCCGTGTTCCATCTGCGCGAGCTTGTATTCCCACTCGCCGGTCAACTCGGGCTTGGACAGTTCCTCGACGCCGAGGCCGCGCAGCAGCGTCATGAGCTGGAACGCCTTCGCGGTCGGTACCAGTTCGCGCCCGTCGCGCAGCATGTACTTCTCGTTGATCAGGCCTTCGATGATCGCGGCGCGCGTGGCCGGCGTGCCCAGCCCTTTCTCGTGCATCGCCTCGCGCAGCTCCTCGTCCTCGATGGCCTTGCCCGCACCTTCCATCGCCGACAGCAGCGTGGCTTCCGTGTAGCGCGCGGGTGGGCGCGTCTTCAGGCCCTTCGCCTCGGCGCGCTCGGTGCGCGGCATCTCGCCGTCCTTCACGGGCACGAGCGACTTGCTCTCTTCCTCGGGCTTGTCGGCATCGGCCTGCTCGCCCCAGATCGCGCGCCAGCCCGGTTGCACCAGCACCTTGCCCTGCGTGCGGAAGTGATGGCCGACGACCAGGCTGATGCGCGTGGTCTCCAGGAATTCCGCGGGCGGGAAGAACACCGACAGGAACCGGCGCACGATGAAGTCGTACATCTTCTGCTCGGCGTCCGACAGGCCGTGCGGCACTTCGCCGGTCGGGATGATCGCGAAGTGGTCCGACACCTTCGCGTTGTCGAAGATGCGCTTGTTCGGCTTGACGTAGCTGCGCTCGAGCGCCTGCTTCGCGAACGGCGCGAGGTGCTTCATGCCGCTCTTGGCGAGCATGCCCATCGTGTCCTTCACCACGGGCACGTAGTCTTCGGGCAGGTGCCGCGAGTCCGTGCGTGGATAAGTGAGCGCCTTGTGCCGCTCATATAAGGATTGCGCGAGCGCGAGCGTCGTCTTCGCCGAAAAGCCGAAGCGGCCGTTGGCCTCGCGCTGCAGCGTCGTCAGGTCGAACAGGCCCGGCGACGCCTGCGTCGTCGGCTTCGATTCCTCCGTGACTGTGGCCGGTTTGCCGCGTACGGCCGCGGCGACGTCGTGCGCTTCCTTCTCCGTCCACACGCGGTCGGCGCGCAGCTCGGCGTCGTCGGCGTTCTTCTTCCACTTCGGGTCGAACCACTTGCCGGGGTACTCGCCCGCTTCGGCGAGGAACGTCGCGTGGATTTCCCAGTAGTCGCGGCTGATGAACTTGCGGATCTGCTCCTCGCGCTCGACGACGACGGCCAGCGTCGGCGTCTGCACGCGGCCGACAGTGGTGAGGAAGAAGCCGCCATCGCGCGAGTTGAACGCGGTCATCGCCCGCGTGCCGTTGATGCCCACCAGCCAGTCGGCCTCGGAGCGCGAGCGCGCCGCGCTGGCCAGCCCGGTCAGCTGCTTGTCGGTGCGCAGCTGCTCGAAGCCGTCGCGGATCGCTTGCGGCGTCATCGACTGCAGCCACAGGCGCTTGACCGGCTTGCGGGCTGGAGCGGCCTTGGCGGCCGCGGGTTCGCCGCCCCCGAACGCGTACTGCTCGATCAGGCGGAAGATCAGCTCGCCCTCGCGCCCCGCGTCGCAGGCATTGATCAGCTCGGCGACGTCCTTGCGCTTGGCGAGCTTGACGACCGCGTTCAGCCGCGTCTTCGTCTTCTCCACCGGCTTCAGGTCGAAATACGGCGGGATGACCGGCAGGTGCGCGAAGCTCCACTTGCCCCGCTTCACGTCGAACTGCTCAGGTGCGTGGATCTCCACCAGGTGCCCGACGGCGCTGGTCACGATGTACCGGTCGCTCTCGAAGTACTCGTCGTGCTTCTCGAACTTCCCGGCGACCGGCGCCAGCGCCCGGACGATGTCCTGGGCGACCGACGGCTTCTCGGCAATGATCAAAGTCTTTTGGCCCATACAATCCGTTTTCCTCACGCGCGCGCGCACATGCACGCGCACACGTACGAATCCAAGTTAACAGAAGTTTCTTGCAATGGCAGAAAAGCAGGTCGACCGCGACGCCGAAACCCCGGCAGCGCCCAAGAAGAGCGGCTCGGGCCGGCGCATCCAGGTGCGCCGCTCCGGTGTCCACGGCAAGGGCGTCTTCGCGCTGCAGGATATCGCCGAAGGCGAAACCATCATCGAGTACGTCGGCGAGATCATCAGCTGGAAGGAAGCCGACCGCCGCAAGTCGAGCGACCCCGACGACCCGAACCACACCTTCTTTTTCGCCATCGGCAACGGCAAGAAGGTGATCGACGCCAACGTCGGCGGCAATGCCGCGCGCTGGATCAACCACTCCTGCAAGCCGAACTGCGAAGCCGAGGAGGACGAGGACGCGCGCCGCGTCTTCATCAAGGCGGTGCGCAACATCCGCGCCGGCGAGGAACTCAATTACGACTACGGCCTGGTGATCGACGAGCCGTACACGAAGAAGCTCAAGGCGCAGTACCGGTGCCTGTGCGGCGCGAAGAAGTGCCGCGGCACGCTGCTCGCGCCCAAGCGCGGCAGCCGCAAGTGAGATGGCATGCCGAGGAAATCGGGCAGGCGCTCGCGCCGCTCGTTCCCGGCATCACGGTCGAGGTCCTGCCCTCGGTCGATTCGACCAACACCGAACTGATGCGCCGCGCGCGCGCGGGCCGCAGCGAGCCCGTGCTGCTCGTCGCGCAGGAGCAGACCGCGGGGCGCGGCCGCCTGGGCCGCGGCTGGGCCAGCGCGCCGGGCGATTCGCTCACGTTCTCCCTCGGGCTGCCGCTGGCGCCCGAAGACTGGTCGGGGCTGTCGCTGGCCGTCGGTGTCGCGGTGGCGGAGGCGCTCGGTCCGCGCGTGCGCGTCAAATGGCCCAACGACCTGTGGCTCGATGACCGCAAGCTCGCGGGCATCCTGATCGAGACAGCCGCGTGGGCGGCCGGCGAGCCGCAAGCGTCGCGCTACGCGGTGATCGGCATCGGCATCAACATCCGCGAACCCACGCCGGGCGCGTATTCGACCCCGCCCGCGTGGCTGGGCGAACTGCTGCCCGGCATCGACGTACCCGAGGCGCTTGCGCGCATCGCCCAGCCGCTGGCCGGGTCCGTGAAGGCGTTCGAGGCCTTCGGCTTCGCGCCGTTCCACGTGCGCTTCGATGCGCGCGACCTGCTGCGCGATCGCACCGTGCACCTGTCGGACGGGCGCAGCGGCACCGCGCACGGCACGACGGAGACCGGCGGGCTGCTGGTGCATACTGCGGCCGGCATGGCCACGGTCACCAGCAGTGAGGTGAGCGTGCGCCCCGCGCCCTAGCGATGTTGCGCCTGCTCGTCCTTTCGCTGCTGCTCGCGAACGCGGCCTACTTCGCGTGGTCGCAGAACGTCCTCGCGCCCATGGGGCTCGCGCCCGCGCAGCAGTCCGAGCCGCAGCGCATCGCGCAGCAGATCAAGCCCGAGGCGATCCGGCTGTTGCCCGGCGACGAAGCCCGGCGCATCGAGATCGCCGCGGCGCGCCCGCCCGAATGCCTGCAGGCGGGCCTGTTCACCGATGCGCAGGCGGATTCGCTCAAGCAGGCGCTGGGCGCATGGCCGCCCGGCAGCTGGTCGATCGATGCGTCGACCGATCCGCCGCGCTGGATCGTCTACATGGGCAAGTTCGCCGACGCCGCGACGCTCGAGAAGAAAAAGTCCGAACTGCGCGGCATGAACGTGTCGTTCGAGCCGCTCGCGAATCCCACGCTGGAGCCGGGCGTGTCCCTGGGCGGCTACCCGAGCGAGGCGGCCGCGAAGCAGCAGTTGCAGGCGCTCACGCAAAAGGGTGTGCGCACCGCGAAGGTGGTGCAGGAAAAGCCCGAGACCACGGGGCAACTGCTGAAGCTGCCCGCGGTGGACGATGCGCTGCGCGCGAAACTCGACGACCTGAAATCCGCGCTCGACGGCAAGCCGCTGAAGGCTTGCCGCTGAGGGCATTTGCAAGGAGCATTCCGTGACCCTGAAGCTCTATTTCGGACCGGGCGCGTGCTCGTTCGTGCCGCACTCGCTGCTGGAGGCCAGCGGCGGGTCGTTCGAGCCCGTGCTGGTGAAGCTGCACAAGCAGGAGAACCTCGGGGACGAGTTCCGCGCCATCAACCCGCGGGGGCAGGTGCCGGTGCTGGTGGACGACGGCGCGGTGATCACGCAGATCCTCGCGATCGTGACTTACCTCGACGCGAAATTCCCGCAGTGCAATTTCCTGCCGCGCGACGTGCTGGCCCGCACGCGCGTGCTGGAAGCGCTCGCGTGGATGAACAACACCGCGCACCCGACGTTCACGCACGTCTTCATGCCCTACAAGTTCACCGACGACGAGGCGGCGCAGGCATCGATCAAGAGCTTCAACGCGCAGCTGTTCAAGTCGCATCTCGGCGAGATCGAGCGCATGGCGCAGGC
>DATBPW010000413.1:0-2712 GCA_036561125.1 Ramlibacter sp.
GATCCGCAACTCGCGCCATCGCAGCGACGACGCGCCGCCGGACGAATCATGCAGCTGCTACACGTGCGCGGGCGGCTTCTCGCGCGCGTACCTGCACCACCTGGAGCGCTGCGGCGAGATGCTCGCGCCGATGCTGGCGACCATCCACAACGTGCACTACTACCTGGCGCTGATGCGCGAGATGCGCGAGGCGCTCGACATGGGCGCGTTCGAGCCCTTCAGGCAGCGCTTCCGGCAGGACCGGGCACGGGGCGTGTGAGCCCTGGCGTCGCGGCCATGCCGCACGAAGGGCAGAAGCGCGCGAAGGCGCTCTTGCGCGTCGAGCAGCGGCCGCAGCGGTCGAACAGGCCGATGCCGCAATGCGGGCAGAAGTCGAGGCGCTCGTTCTTGAAATCGACGGCACGTTCGCACCCCGGGCACACGCCCTTGGCCAGCCGCGCCAGCGCCGTGTCGTAACCGAGTTCCTGCTTGCGCTTCGCATCGGGCAGCTGCTCGGCGGCGCGCTGGCGCTCGAGGTAACGATTGAGCGCAACGATCGCCTGCCGCCCCACGAGCACCGTGACGACGATGCCGACCGTGTAGCGCACGTAGCCGCCGTAGCTGGGAAGGTAGGGCACGAGCTCGACGAAGAACGTGAACAGCGCGAACAGGATGAAGCCCCACACGAAGGGCCACCACGTGCTGCCCCGCTGCGTGCGAAACAGCCAGCCGGCGACGACCAGCAAGGGCAGCGTGAACGCGAGGCGATAGAGGAACACCCGCAACTCCACGCGCCGCATTTCGGCCGACAGCTTCTCGCGAGCCTGCTTCTCCATCTCGGCGAGGTTGCGCTGTGCCGCGGCCTGCGCCTGCGTTGCATCGAGCACCGCCTTTTCCTGTTGCTGCACTTGCGCAGTGGCCTCGCGCTCCTTCTGCACGAGCCCGTCGAGCGCCTTCGTCCGCGCGATCACCTCGGGATCCTGGTCGGACAGCTGCGTCGCGCGGCGCGTGGCCAGCCAGTTGCCGAACGTCTCGCGCGTGCTTTGTGTGTCGGCGTGCGCGACGCGCGCCTTCAGGCGCGCCTGTTCGAGCGCAGCCTGCGCATCGGCCGCGCGGCGCTGCGCGTCGCGCATGTCCGCACGCAGGCGCTCGGCCGCGGGCTTGTCGAGGAAGTCGTCGACGTTCCACGCGCGTTCGACTTTCGGCAGGTCGCCGACGATCGTGCCGCCCAGGCCGACGAGAAAGGCGGCGAACACGATCGCGACCAGCCACAGCCCGCGCCGGAACCATTTCTCCGACAGGCGCAACGCAGTGCTCATGGGTTCCTCCTCGAGTTGGGCGCATTGTGCCCATGCGGGTCGCGGCCCGCGCCGGGATGCGCCAAGCGATCAGGCCGCGATGCGTCCGCCGCGCATCAGCGCGCGGCCCAGCGCGTTCGGGATGAATGCGATCGACTGGCTGCCGGCGGCCAGCACACAGCCGGTGCTGACGTTGGCCGTCGTCACGATCGTGCCCGCGGCGATCAGCGGAACGCGGTGCGCGCCACGGCAGGAGATTTCGACGCTGACGCGCGCCCCGTCGCCGACGCGCTCCAGCGCATACACCGTCGCGTACGCGCCCGCGTCGACGGCTGTCACGGTGAACACGGCGCCGCCCGGCTGCGCATCGCCGGCGATCGACGCGATCGGCAGTGCGGTGGCGTCGCCGGACACCGGCGCCTGCGATTGCCCGCGCGCAGGGCCGGCCACGAAGGCCAGCGAAAACGCGGCAGCAAAGAATTGGTTGGTCTTGTTCATCGTGCTCCTCCGGGATGTGTTGTGGACGAGCGAAGTCTCACGGCGGGAAGCACCAAACGCCCCCCGGTTTCGCGGTTTCGGCACGCGGCGGTGCCGCCGGTATCGCCACGCGAGACTGGAGGGGGACTGCGCGGTGGCGCAAACAGGGTTAAACGGAGCGCGTGTTATCCGCTTCCATCGCCCGGTACAGCGCCTGGAGCGCGGCGTCGTTGGCGCCCTGCAGCCTGTTCAGCTCGGCGTCGAGCGCTTCGAGCTGGTCGAGGGTGCTGGTCCTGGCGTCGAAGGCAGCGTCGCGCCTTGCGCGAGTGGCCTGCAGCTGGTCGTAGATCGACTTCCATTCGTCCAGCTTTCTCTCAACTGGTTCCATGGCAGGGAGGTACGAAAAGGGACGGGGCGCAATATTAACTTTGATGTGCGCGCGAATCAACTGGCCGGCACATGCCCCACCGGGGGGCCGGCGGGCCGGCAGGCCCTATTGCGCGAGCAGCTGGGCAACGCGCGCGCGCAGGCCTTCGGGCGTGACGAGCGCCGCGGGCACCGGCTCGCCGACGTTCAGGCCGACGCGATTGAACATCCCGCGCCGCAGCGGCCGCACCATGGCGCCGCCTTGTTCGATGCGCGAGAAGAAAGAGCCCCACAAGTTCGTCAGCGCCAGCGGGATCACCGGCACCGCTTCGCGCTCGAGCACCTTCATGATGCCGCCCTTGAACGCCTGCAGCTCGCCGTCGCGCGTGATCGCGCCCTCCGGGAAGATCGCCAGCAGGTCGCCTTCGCGCAACACTTTCGCGGCGGCATCGAACGCCCCTTCGTATGCGCGCTCATCCTCCTTGCGCGGCGCGATCGGGATCGCCCGCGCCAGCCGGAACAGCCAGCCGAGCACGGGCACCCGGAAGATGCGGTGGTCCATGACGAAATAGATCGGCCGCGGGCTGGCGGC
>DATBPW010000414.1:0-2660 GCA_036561125.1 Ramlibacter sp.
TCCCGCAATCCCGGCATGGTGCTGCCGTGCAGGCGCGACGGATCCGTGAAGTCGCCCTTCTGGAAGCGCTGCGCTTCCATCATGAGGTGGTGCTGGATCAGCATCGCCTGTTGCGGATCGGCGGCATCGCCGCGCGTCACCACTTTCTGCACGCCGCCGTCTTCGGTCATGCGGAACACGTGCACGGTCTGCGCCAGGTCGAACGGCATCACGTCGCCGCCGTGCTGGTGCACGTGCTCCTGCGGCGCCTGCGCGAAGGCGACGGCCGACAGGGCCAGGGCGGCTGCGGCGGGCAGCGAGCGGACGCGGCGGAGGATTCGGGCAAGGTTCTTCATCGCTTCATGTTATCCGCGCGGATGGTGCCGTGCGTGCAATTGCTTCAGGCGTTCGCGCGCGACGTGGGTGTAGATGGTGGTGGTCGAGATGTCGGCATGGCCGAGCAGCATCTGCACCGCACGCAGGTCGGCGCCGTGATTCAGCAGGTGCGTGGCAAAAGCATGACGCAAGGTATGCGGCGACAGCGGCGACGTGATGCCCGCGGCCTTCGCGCACTTCTTCACGATCACCCAGAACATCGCGCGCGTCATGCCTGCCCCACGCGCAGTGACGAACAGGTCTTCGGTCTGCTGCGCGCCGAGGATCTTCGGCCGCCCTTCGGCGAGGTAACGCGCGATCCAGTCGCCGGCAACCTGCCCGAAGGGAACGAGCCGCTCCTTGTTGCCCTTGCCCATCACGCGCAGCACGTGCTCGTTCATGCCCAGGTGGAAAGTCTTCAGGCCCACGAGCTCGCTCACGCGCAGGCCGCTCGCGTAGATCACCTCCAGCATCGTGCGGTCGCGCAGGCCGAGCGGCGTGTCGACATCCGGCGCGGCGAGCAGCGCCTCGACCTGGGATTCCGTGAGCGTCTTCGGCACACGCAGCGGCTGCTTCGCGGCCTGCAGCCGCAGCGTGGGATCGGTGTCGACCAGGCGTTCGCGCAGGGCCCAGCGATAGAAGCGGCGCAGGACCGTCAGCCGCCGGTTGGCCGTGGTGGCTTTCGATTGCGCGTGGCGTGCGGCGAAGTAGGCGTTGATGTCCGCCTCGTGCGCGCCTTCGAGCGCACCGCCCTTCCCGCGCAGCCACTCCTCGAACAGCGAAAGGTCGCGCCGGTACGCATCGAGCGTGTTGCGCGACAGGCCCTCCTCGAGCCAGAGGGCGTCGATGAAGGTGTCGATGCTCGAGTCCGCCATCGCGCTCAGAAGAACTCGGGATGCATCCGGGCGAGGTTCGCCTCGTACTGGTCCACGGCCCGGAAAATCGCGATCTGCGGCGCCATCGCCCGGCCCACGTCCCATGCGCGCCACGCGCGCGGCATGTCGAAACGCAGGTACAGGAAATCGCCGAGATCCTTGTACGCGCTCGCGATCGCGGGATGCGTCTCGAGCACGCGCAGCATCATCTTGAGGGCGGCGAGCCCATCGCCGGCCCGCGCCCGGTCGTTGGCCTCGAAGATGTCCAGCATGTAGCCCATGGATGTCGCACCCCGCACCTGGGCGATGGCCCCGATCGCATGCGCCGCCTCTTCCTTCGAGCGTGGCGCCAGCGCCGGTGCAAGCAGCTTGACGTTCGCGTCCGCCTGCACCATTGCGATCTGTTCGGGCGCGATGCGCGGCGCCTGGCCGGTGATCAGGCCCGCTTCGGCCAGCCGCAGGTAGGCGTCCAGCCCGCGGCCGTCGCGCAGTGCCGCATCGAGTTCCTTCTGGTTGCGCTCGATGGCAATCGCCCGGTCGGTCAGGGTCAGTGCCGCGGCGCGGTCCAGCACCTGGTCGACCGTGTCCAGCCCCGGCGCCGACGGCTTGCGAAGCGGCACGTCCGCGACATCGGGCAGGTTCACCGCAGGAATTGTCTTGACCGAGCGCACAACGATGTCCTCGGTCGTCGTGCCGACGGTGTGTGTCGTAAGGACGTAGTGCCTCGACACCGAAGCCGTGTCAGTCAGGCGCGCGAGCACCTGCGGATGCCCCCCGACGCAATACCTCATGAACTGGGCGAATGCCCGTGCGTCGGCTTTGTCCACGGGCATTGCGTCGGTGCTGCGACGGAACACCGTTTGGCCGCCGACTTCGAACACCTCGTCCGCGCCATCGACATGGGCCTGCAGCGGTTCCGGGGGACCGTCCTGGATCGACAGCGCGTTCTCCGCGTCGACCTTCGACGCGGCGGGGGCATTGATCTTCGCCGCCGCGAGCGCCTTGGCCATCATCTCGCGATTGCGCAACTCGGCAGCGCGGAACCCGACGATGTCGTAGAGCGAAAACTCGACGCGCTGCCGGTTCGCCGTATCCACGAGCACTCGCTTGCGGCGGGCGAAGTCGTAGACGGCGTAGGTCGCCCCGGAGCGCACCACCATCACGCCTGGTCCGAGGCTCGCATTCATCGTCGTGTGGCGGTCGGCGGGCGCGTTCTTCGCCCCGGGCGGCGCTTCGGTGTGCGAGTTGATCTCGACCTGGATTTCCAGGGCGGCATGCGCCGCACCGGGCAGGAAAAAGAAGAAAGGGACGAGCCGGAGGAACTTCATGACGTGCATGACGCCCATCCTAGCGAGTTACGCGGCGCGAGGCGGCCCGGAGCCGGAGACCGGCGATCGTCTATTCTCGCCCGCGTGAACTTCGCGCAGCTGC
>DATBPW010000415.1:0-5363 GCA_036561125.1 Ramlibacter sp.
GCGCGCATCGCGCCGGAACACATCGGCTTCAAGGCCCACAACCTGGCGCGCATGCATGCTCTTGGCCTGCGCGTGCCCCCCGCATTCGTGCTCGGCACGGCGTGGGCGACCAGCGGCAAGGCGATCGGCCCCGCGGCATGGCAGCACGCCCTCACACGGCTCGAGCAGGCGTGCGGCCTGCATTTCGGCGACGACCGCAAGCCGCTGCTCGTGTCGGTGCGCTCGGGCGCGCCGGTGTCGATGCCGGGCATGCTCGACACCTTGCTGAACATCGGCCTGACCGAACGCACCGTCGCCGGCCTCGTGCGCCTCACCGGCAACCCGCGACTGGCGTGGGACGCGTATCGCCGCCTCGTCGCGAGCTTCGGCGAGACCGTGTTGCACGTGCCGGCGGCGGCATTCGCGGCCGACCTGGAACGCGTGAGCCCCGGCTCGGATGCGCGCGAGCTGGACTATGCGCAGCTGCGCGAACTCGCGCACTTCCATGCGGAAACGGCGCTGCGCGAATCGGGGGCCGCTTTCCCGCAGGATCCGCAGGCGCAGCTCACCGCCGCGATCGGCGCGGTGATTGCGTCATGGGGCAGCGACAAGGCGCGCACGTGGCGCGCCTCGCATGCGATCGCGGAAGGCATGGGCACGGCCGTCACGGTGCAGCAAATGGTGTTCGGCAATTCGGGTGCACTCTCGGGCGCGGGCGTCGGCTTCACGCGCGACCCGACGACGGGCGAGCCCGCGCCGTGGGTCGATTTCCTGTTCGGTGCGCAGGGCGAGGACGTCGTGTCGGGGCGCAGCTCCGCGAGCGGGCACGAGGAACTCGCGCACGTGCTGCCGGGCGTGTGGGAGGAGCTGTCCAGCGGCTGCCGCACGCTCGAGCAAGGGTTGCACGACATGCAGGATTTCGAGTTCACCGTCGACAACGGGTGCCTCTATTTCCTGCAATGCCGCGGCGGCAAGCGCACGCCGCGCGCCGCCGCCCGCATCGCGCTCGACCTGTTCGACGAGCAGGTCATCGATCGCCAGGAAGCGCTCGCGCGAACCGGCGGCCTGGACGCCGCGAGCCTGTCATGGCTCGAAGTCACCGCGGCCGACGGCGCCCCGCTGCAGCCGATCGGCGCGGCCGCGAGCGGCTGCACCGGCGTCGCCAGCGGACCGGTCGCATTCGACGAACAGTCGGCACGTGCGTGCGCAAGCGCCGGGACGCCTGCGATCCTCGTGCGCGAGAACGCCGAGACCGCGGACATCGCGGCACTCGAACTCGCGGCGGGGCTGCTGACCGCGAACGGCGCGCGCACTTCGCACGCGGCGGTCGTCGCTCGCCAGCTCGGCAAGGTTTGCCTGGTCGGTTGCGATGCGTTGCGCCTGTCCGCAAGCGAAGGCATTGCGTACTTCGGTTCGCAGCCGGTCCGCTCCGGCCAGGTCGTGACGCTCGACGGCAATCGCGGCCTCGTGTTCGAAGGCCGGGTGCAGACGCGCCGCATCGAACCGAAGGACTTACTGGATCGGCTCGCTTCGTTGCGCGCCCCGCTGGCGCAACCCGCCTGACACCAGCTCGACTGCATCATCGCCGCGAGTTGGTGAACAATGGCGCGATGAACACCGCCACACGCGAATTCCACGCAGCCCGCGACCTGCTGTTCCAGCTGCGCGACCAGCCGTCGGCCGCCGCCGAACGCTTCCGCTGGCCGCGCATGCAGCGCTTCAACTGGGCGCTGGACCACTTCGATGCCATCGCGCAAGGCAACGACGCGACGGCGCTGTGGATCGTCGAAGCCGATGGGCGCGAGTACCGCAGCTCGTTCGCGCAGCTGTCCACGCGCTCCGGGCAGGTCGCCAACTTCCTGCGCGAGCGCGGCGTGGTGCGCGGCGAGCGCATCCTGCTGATGCTCGGCAACGAGCCGGCGCTGTGGGAAACGATGCTGGCCGCGATGAAGCTGGGCGCGGTCGTCATCCCCGCGACGTCGCTGCTCACGCCCGACGACCTGCGCGACCGGCTCGAGCGCGGCAAGGTCCGCCACGTCATCACCGGCGCGGCCAACGCCGCGAAGTTCGACGGCATCGAGGGGAAGTACGGCCGCATCGTCGTGGGCGGTGCGCGCGACGGCTGGGTGGACTACGAAACCAGCAAGCAGGCCTCGACCGAATTCCACGCCGACGCGCCGACGCTCGCATCGGACCCGCTGCTTCTTTACTTCACCTCCGGCACCACGTCGAAGCCGAAGCTCGTGCTCCACACGCACGAGAGTTATCCGGTCGGGCACCTGTCGACGATGTACTGGCTCGGGCTGAAGCCGGGCGACGTGCACCTGAACATCTCTTCGCCCGGTTGGGCCAAGCATGCGTGGAGCTGCTTCTTCGCGCCGTGGAACGCGGGTGCGTGCGTGTTCATCCACAACACGCCGCGCTTCCACGCGCAGGCGCTGCTGCAAACGCTCGAGCGCTGTCGCGTGACGAGCCTGTGCGCGCCGCCGACCGTGTGGCGCATGCTGATCCAGGAGGACCTCGGCGCGTGGCGCGGGCGGCTGTCGCTGCAGTCCGTGGTCGGCGCCGGCGAGCCCTTGAACCCGGAGATCATCGAGCAGGTTCGCGCGGCATGGGGCCTGACGCTGCGCGACGGTTACGGCCAGACGGAGACCGCCGCGCAAGTCGGCAACTCCCCGGGCCTGCCGCTCAAGCCCGGCTCGATGGGCCTGCCGCTGCCCGGCTATCGCATCGTGCTGCTCGACCACGACGGGCACGAAGCGAACGAGGGCGAGCTGTGCATCGACCTTGCGGAGCGCCCCGTCGGCTTGATGGTCGGCTATCTCGACAGCGAAGAGAAGACGGCCGATGCGATGCGCGACGGTTTCTATCACACGGGCGATACCGCGGCGCGCGACGCGGACGGCTACCTCACGTTCGTGGGCCGCGCGGACGACGTGTTCAAGGCCTCGGACTACCGCATCAGCCCGTTCGAACTGGAGAGCGTGCTGATGGAACACGACGACGTCGCGGAAGTCGCGATCGTGCCCAGCCCGGATCCCGTGCGCCTCGCGGTGCCGAAGGCGTATGTCACGCTGAAGGCCGGGCGCGAGCCCTCCCGCGAGACGGCGGAGAGCATTCTTGCGTTCGCACGCAAACGGCTCGCTCCGTACAAGCGCGTGCGCCGCATCGAGTTCGTGACCGAATTGCCCAAGACGATTTCGGGCAAGATCCGCCGCGTGCAACTGCGGGCGCAGGAAGTATCACAAGGGACGGCCGCACCGGCCGGAAGGATTGCATTCTCCGAAGAGGACTTCCCCAGCCTGCGCCGCGAAGGCTGAAGCGCGCACGGGCCGCGCGAGGGATTCAGGTTGATGACTGTCCCGGCTGCCGCCTGAGACGGCGACGGCGCGCGAGCGCGACGCCACCGATCGCCGCCGCGATCAATCCGGAGCTCGCCCCGGCAATGAGCGACCAGCGCGGGCCGGCCTTGTCGGCGATCGCTCCGATCAGCGGCGCGCCGAGCGGCGTGCCGCCCGCGAACACGGCAAGCGCCAGTGCGATCACGCGTCCGCGCAACGCGGGGTCGCTCCACAGTTGCGCAGCGCTGAGCGCCGTCGTCGTGAACGTCTGCGTCGACAGGCCGACGAAGAACAGCGCGACAGCGAAGAAGCGGTAGCTCGGCATCAGCGCGGCGATGGTGAGCGCGATGCCGAACGCCAAAGCCGCGCCGACGAGCAAGGCCATGCGCGGCTTCTCGCGCCCCGCCGCGAGCAACGCGCCCGTCACCGAACCCACTGCCATCGAGGACGTCAGCAGCCCGAAGCGTCCCGCACCGACGTTGAACACGCTGACCGCCATCGTCGAGATGTAGATCGGGAAGTTGATGCCGAACGTGCCGACGAGGAAGAACATGACGAGGACCACGCGCAGGTCCGGGCGGCCCCACACGTGCCGCATGCCGTCGGCGAAGCCGCGCGGCTTGCCGCCCGTGTCCGCGCGCGGATGGAATTCGGCGGGCCGCAGCATCAGGACGGCAACGAGCACGCCGGCGAACGACACCGCGTTCAGCACGAACACCCAGCCCGTGCCGACGGCGGCGATCAGCAGGCCCGCGACGGCCGGGCCGATCATGCGCGCCGCATTGAACGATGTGGAGTTGAGCGCGATCGCGTTGGACAAATGCGCGTCGCCGACCAGCTCCGCCACGAAGCTCTGGCGCATCGGCGAATCGAACGCGCTGACGCATCCGAGCAGGAAGGCGAACAGTTGCACCTGCCACAGTTGCACCGCGCCGGTGAGCGTGAGGAGGCCCAGGCCGAGCGCCAGCAGGCCCATCGCCGACTGCGTGAACAGCAGCATGCGGCGGCGGTCGAAGCGATCGGCGGCGAAACCCGTCAGCGGCAGCAGCAGGAACTGCGGGCCGAACTGCAGGCTCATCACGATGCCGACGGCCGTCGCATCGTGCGCTGTGAGCTGCGTCAGCACGATCCAGTCCTGCGCCGTGCGCTGCATCCACGTGCCGACGTTCGACACCAGCGCCCCGGCCGCCCACAGCCGGTAGTTGTAGTTGGCCAGCGAGCGGAAGGTGCCCCTCACCGCGCGGCCCGGATGCCGGCCTCGTATGGCGCCATGGTCCCCGAAGGCTACTACAGGACCGCCGGCGCCTGGCGCGCCGTCAGTCGACCGTCACGCCGCTTTGCTTGACGATCGCCGCCCAGCGCGACTGCTCGCTCTTCAGGAATGCGTCGAAGTCGGCGACCGAGCCGGAGCGCGGATACGCGCCGAGCTTCTCGAGCCGCTGCTGGAAGTCCGGCGCCTTGAGCATCGCCTGCACGTCGGCGTTGACGCGTTCCCGCCATGCGAGCGGCGTGCCGGCCGGTGCGGTGAGCCCGATCCACGCAACCGCTTCGAAGCCGGGGTAACCGAGTTCCGCGATCGTCGGCACGTCGGGCATCGATGCCAGGCGCTGCGCCGTGCCCACGGCCAGGATGCGCAGCTTGCCGGCTTTCACGAACGGCATCGTCACCGTGAGCGTGTCGAGGCCCACCTGCACGCGGCCCGCGACCAGGTCCGTCATCGCGCGCGGGCTGCCGGCGTACGGCACGTGCACGATGCTGATCTGCGCGCGGCGCTTGAAGTCTTCCATCAGCAGGTGCGACAGCGTGCCGTTGCCCGAAGAGCAATGCGACAGCTGGCCCGGGTGCGCCTTCGCATAGGCAACGAGCTCCGCGACGCTGTGCACCGGCAACTCCGGATTCACCACCAGCGCGAGCGGCAGGTCGGCGACGCTCGCCACCGGCGCGAGGTCGCGCAGCGTTTCATAGCCCACGTTCTTGTACAGGTGCGGATTGACGCTGTAGCCGGCCAGCGCCGACATCGTCATCACCGTGCCGTCGGGCGGC
>DATBPW010000416.1:0-3661 GCA_036561125.1 Ramlibacter sp.
AGCGCTCGTCGCGGCTGCCATCGGCGTGGGTGTCGGGGCTGTCGCGTTCCGCGTGAAGGGAGTGCGCGGCGAGATCTTCGCATTGCTCACGCTCGCGGTGACCTTCGTCATCGCGACGATCATCGGCAACACGCCGATCGATGGCGGGCCGGGTGTGTACCTGAACGCGGTGCCGGTGCCGAAGCTCGGGCCGACGCCCACATCGAGCCTGTACCTGATGATGCTGGCCGCCGCCGTGTCGACGCTGCTGGTGTCGTGGTGGATGCGTCACTCGCGCTTCGGTGCGGGCTTGTTCGCGATCCACGACGACGAGGACGCGGCGGAGGTGCTGGGCGTGCCGACGTACCGGTGGAAGCTCGGCGCGCTGGCGATCTGCTGCGCGCTCGCGGGACTTGCCGGCGGCATCCATGCGCTGTTCGTGTCGTACGTGACGACGGCGGAGACGTTCAACCTCACGGTGCCGCTCACCGTCGTGCTCATGAGCATCCTCGGCGGCTCGCGTCACTGGGCCGGGCCCGCGATCGGCGCCGTTGCGATCACGTGCTTGCTGTATGCGTTCACGGGAGGCGAGTACGCGGTGCTCGGCAAGGGCGTGATCGGGTTGATCCTGGTGGTCGGCATCCTGTTCATGCCGCAAGGAGTGATGGGGCGGTTCGCGCGCAAGCGTGTCACCCCGGCGCAGGCCGGGGTCGTCGGCGAAGAAACAGGCGCGGCCCACCCAACGCCAACGACCCCGGCCTTCGCCGGGGTGACAACACTTGCGACCCCGGTCTGCGCCGAGGTGACAACGTTGCTGGAAGTGCGCGGGCTGTCGAAGTCGTTTCGCGCGCTGAAGGCGTTGTCGAACGTCAGCCTCGACGTGCGCCAGGGCGAAATCCTCGGCCTCCTCGGCCCCAACGGCTCGGGCAAGTCCACATTCATCAACGTCGTCAGCGGCCATTTCCCCGCGAACTCGGGACGCGTGCTGCTCGCCGGCCGCGACATCTCCGGCCTGCCCGCACACGCGATCGCACGCGCGGGCATCGCACGCACGTACCAGATCCCGCGCCCGTTCGCGCAAATGCCCGTCGTCGACAACGTCGCCGTCGCTGCGATGTACGCGGGCGCGAACCTGCGCACGCTGGACGCGGCGCGGCGCGAGGCGATGCAGTTCCTCGAGTTCACGCACCTCGAGTCGAAGGCGTTTGCGTTGCCCGGCGAGCTGAACCTGCACCAGCGCAAGTTCCTCGAACTGGCGCGTGCGCTCGCGTCGCGGCCGAAGCTCGTGCTGCTGGACGAAGTGCTGTGCGGCCTGACGCCCACCGAAATCCAGTCGGCGGTCGCGCTGATCCGCCGCATTCGCGAGCAGGGCACGACGATCGTCTTCGTCGAGCACGTGATGGATGCGGTGATGGCGCTGACCGATCGCATCGTCGTGTTCGACCAGGGCTCGATGCTGGCCGAAGGCGCACCGCGCGACGTGATGCGAAGCGAAGCCGTGATGAGCGCCTACCTCGGGGTGGCGCATGCTTGAACTGCACGATGTCACGGTGGCCTACGGCCAAGCGCGCGCGTTGTGGGGCGTCGGCATGCACGTGAAGCCGGGCGAGTTGCTCTGCGTCGTCGGCCCCAACGGCGCGGGCAAGACGACGCTGGTGAACACGCTGGCCGGCGTGCTGCGGCCGCTGTCGGGCCGCATCACGATGGAGGGGCGCGACATCACGCGGCTGGCCGCACACAGGTTCTGCGAAGCGGGGATCGCACTGGTGCCCGAGGGCCGGCGCCTGTTCACCGGCATGACGGTCGCCGAGAACCTCGACGTCGGCAGCCTGCTGCCTGCGGCGAAAGCGAAGCGGCGCGAGTCGCGCGACGAGGTGCTGCAGCTTTTTCCCGCGCTGGAGGCCAAGCTCGATTCGCCCGCGGGTGAACTCTCGGGCGGACAGCAGCAGATGCTCGCGATCGGCCGCGCGCTGATGGCGCGCCCGCGGCTGTTGCTGCTCGACGAGCCGTCGCTGGGGCTGTCGCCGCTGGTCGTCACCGAGATGTTCGCGGCTGTCCGCAAGATCAGCTCCGGCGGCATCACCATCGTGCTGGTGGAGCAGAACGTCGCCACCGCGCTGCGCATCTCGCATCGCGCGTGCGTGCTGGAGCTCGGGCGCATCGTCGCGCAAGGCGATCCCGATGAATTGATGAAGCGCCCGGAAATCCGGCAGGCCTACCTGGGCGTTTGAACACAAAGGAGCCAGGACATGCTGTTCCCCACCACCATCGTCGGCAGTTTCCCGCAGCCCGACTGGCTCATCGACCGCGCGAAGCTGGCGGGCCGCTTTCCGCCGCGCGTGCGCGCGAAGGAGTTGTGGCGGCTGCAGGAGCCGTACCTCGCGCAGGCGCAGGACGACGCGACGCTGCTGGCGATCCGCTTCCAGGAAGAAGCGGGCCTGGACATCGTCTCCGACGGCGAGATCCGGCGCGAGAGCTATTCCAACCGCTTCGCCACCGCGCTCGAAGGCGTGGACCTCGACAACCCCGGCACCGGGCTGGACCGCTCGGGCCATCCCAACCCCGTGCCGCGCATCGTCGGCAAGATCCGCCGCAAGCACGCCGTCGAAGTGGGCGACCTGCAGTTCCTCAAGAAGAACACGACGCGCAAGACGAAGATCACCGTGCCCGGCCCGTTCACGATGCTGCAGCAGGCGCAGAACGACTTCTACAAGAGCGAGGAAGAAGCGGCTGCGGATTACGCGGACGCAGTGAATGCGGAGATCAAGGACCTGTTCGCCGCCGGCGCAGACGTGGTGCAGATCGACGAGCCCTACATGCAGGCGCGGCCCGACAAGGCGCGGCAATACGGCCTGGCCGCGCTCAATCGCGCGCTCGACGGCGTGCAGGGCACGACGTGCGTGCACATCTGCTTCGGCTACGCGGCCATCATCCACCAGCGCCCGAGCGGCTACTCGTTCCTGCCGGAGCTTGCGGGCTGCAGGTGCCGGCAGGTGTCGATCGAGACCGCGCAATCCAACCTGGACACGAGCGTGCTCGAGCAGCTCGGCGACAAGCAGGTGCTGGTGGGTTGCATCGACCTGTCGGACATGAACGTGGAGACGCCCGAGGTGATCGCGAACCGCGTCCGCAAGGCGCTGGAGCACATCGCGCCGCAGCAGGTGATCCTCGCGCCGGACTGCGGCATGAAGTACCTGCCGCGCGACGTGGCGCGTGGCAAGCTGCGTTCGATGGTCGAAGCCGCACAGCTACTGCGCCGGGAGCGCGCGGCAGGTTAAAGTCGGGGCGGCGATGATCACCAAGCCGCTCGAACTCGCCGTCCTCCTCCTGCAGCGCCTGCGTCCGTCGGACTGGCAGCGCACGCTCGCGTCTGCCGCGCTGATCGGCGTCACGGGGGGCCTCGCGACGCTCGCCTTCCGCGAGTTGCTCGTGGTGCTGGAGCACCTGCTGTACGGCAACACCGGCGGCCTGGTGCGCGCGGCCGAAGGCCTCGTGTGGTGGCAGCGGATGGCGGCGCCCGCGATCGGCGGATTGCTCGCGGGCGGCGTGCTCGCGCTCGCGGCGCGAATGACAAAGCACTCGGCGCATGGCGATTACATGGAAGCCGTGGTGCTCGGCAAGGGCGAGCTCGATCCACGGGATTCGCTGCTGCGTGCGCTGTCGTCCGCCTGCACGGTGGTCA
>DATBPW010000417.1:0-12304 GCA_036561125.1 Ramlibacter sp.
GCCGTCAAGGCCGAATTGCGCAAGAACACCTACGACGCCGCGACCGGCACCGTCACGGTGTCCGACGCGCGCGCGCAGGCGATCCGCTCGGTGCAGGCGCACTACACGGCGCTCTTCGGCGATGACGCATCGGTGGCGAAACTGCGCGAGCAATACGCGATGCGCACCGGCGAAGTGCCGGCTGCCGCCGATCGCAACGACCTCGCCGCGTTCTTCTTCTGGAGCGCGTGGGCCGCGGCCACCGACCGCCCGGACGACCCCGGCACCTCGTACACGAGCAATTGGCCGCACGAGCCGCTCGTGGGCAACAACATGACCACCGAAGCGGCGATGTGGTCCGTCGCCAGCGTGATCCTGCTGCTCGCCGGCATCGCCGCGATGCTGTGGATCCACGGCGCGGCGAAGCACGAACCGGAAGCCACGCCGCCGCGCGTGGACCCGCTGGCGAGCGTGATCGCGACGCCCTCGATGAAGGCGACGCGCAAATACTTCTTCGCGGTCGTGGGCCTGCTGCTGCTGCAAGTGGGCATGGGCGCGATCACCGCGCACTACGCCGTCGAAGGCAACGCGTTCTTCGGCATCCCGATCGGCGACGTGTTGCCTTACGTCACGAGCCGAACGATCCACACGCAGGTCGGCGTGTTCTGGATCGCCACTGCGTGGCTGGCGACCGGCCTGTACATCGCACCGCTGCTCGGCGGACGCGAGCCGAAATACCAGGCACTCGGCGTGCATGTGCTGTTCTGGGCGTTGATCGCGATCGTCGTCGGCTCGACCGCTTTCGGCTGGCTGGGCAACCTGCAGCACCAGGGCGTGAATTTCAGTTTCTGGATCGGCAACCAGGGGCTCGAGTACACGAGCATGGGGCGCGTGTGGCAGATCCTGCTGTTCGCCGGGCTGCTGTTCTGGGCGTTCCTGCTCGGGCGTGCGCTGTGGCCGGCACTGATGAAGCCGTCGGAAAGCCGCGGCCTGATCGCGATGGTCTTCCTGTCGGCCGTGTGCATCGGCGGGTTCTATTCCGCGTCGCTCGCGTGGGGCCAGAACACGCACTACTCGCTGATCGAATACTGGAGGTGGTGGCTCGTGCACCTGTGGGTCGAAGGCTTCTTCGAAGTGTTCGCCACCGCGGTGATCGCGCTGATCTTCACGAAGCTGGGCCTCGTGGGCGCCGCGAGCGCCAACCGCGCGATCATCGCGGAGACCATCGTGTTCCTCTTCGGCGGCATCCTCGGCACGCTGCACCACCTGTACTGGACCGGCACGCCGACATCGGTGATCGCCGTCGGCGCGGTGTTCTCCGCGCTCGAAGTCGTGCCGCTGACGCTGATCGGCCTGGAAGCGCTGCAGACTTACCGCCGGGCGAGCAACGTCGCGTGGCTCGAGTCCTATCGCTGGACCATCCTGTGCTTCGTCGCGGTCGGCTTCTGGAACACGGTCGGCGCGGGCCTTCTCGGCTTCGCGATCAACCCGCCGGCGTCGCTCTACTACGTGCAAGGCCTGAACATGACGGCCGCGCACGGCCACGCCGCGCTGTTCGGTGTCTACGGCATGCTCGGCATCGGCCTCATGCTGTTCTGCCTGCGCGGCCTGTATGCGCGCGCGCTGCACACCGAGAAGCTGCTCAAGCCCGCGTTCTGGGGCCTGAACGTCGGCCTGGCGATGATGGTCTTCATGTCGTTGCTGCCCGCGGGCATCTACCAGGCGTGGGCGAGCATCTCGCAAGGCATGTGGTACGCCCGCTCGCCGGAGATCGTGCATTCGGCGTTCATGGAAAACCTGGTGTGGCTGCGCGTGCCGGGCGACCTGGTGTTCGCCGTGGGCGTGCTGTTCCTCGCGGTCTACGTGCTCAAGTTGCTCGGCGGCCGCAAGGCGCGCGAGCAGTCGCAACCTGCCGCCGTCGCGCACGCGCAATGAGGCTGTCCACCTTCACCGACTACAGCCTGCGGGTGCTGATGTACCTCGCGGCGAAGCCGGGCGAGCGCGCGACCATCGCGCAAATCGCCCAGGCGTTCGAGGTCTCGGAGAATCACATGGTGAAGGTGGTCCACACGCTCGGGCGCGCCGGCTGGCTCGCGAACGTCCGCGGCAAGGGCGGCGGGCTGGAGCTGGCGATACCGCCCGACAAGATCGTGATCGGCCAAGTCGTGCGCCACACCGAAGGGCGGGCGATCATGGCCGAGTGCTTCGACGACGACAACGAGTGCAACATCACGCCGGACTGCCGCTTGAAGGGCGTGCTGGCCGAATCGGTGAAGGCGTTCCATGCCGTGCTCGACCGCTACACGGTCGCGGACATCGCGCGCAACCGGCAGCAGCTGGCCCAAGTCCTGTTCTTCGAGAGCCGGCCTAGGCCAGCAGCGCGTTCACGCGCCTGACATAGGCAGCGGGATCGTCCGGCAGCCCGCCTTCGGCCAGCACGGCCTGGTCGAACAGGATGTGCGCGAGGTCATCGAAGTGCGTGCCGTCCTGCTCGAGCTTGCGTACGAGTGCGTGCGAAGTGTTCACCTCGAGCACGGGCTTCACTTCGGGAGCCTTCTGCCCCGCGGCCTTCAGCATGCGCGCGAGCTGCAGGCTCATGCCGTCCTCGCTGACGACGAGGCACGCCGGCGAATCGACCAGCCGCGTGGTCACGCGCACGTCCTGCGCCTTGTCCTTCAGCGCTTCCTTGAGCTTGTCGAGCACGGGCTTGAACGTCTCGGCGGCTTCTTCGGCGGCCTTCTTCTCCGCTTCGTCCTGCAGCTTTCCCAGGTCGACCTGGCCGCGCGCCACCGATTGCAGCGGCGTGCCGTCGAAGTCGGTCAGGTAGTTCAGCGCCCATTCGTCCACGCGGTCGGTCATGAGCAGCACCTCGATGCCTTTCTTGCGGAAGACCTCGAGCTGCGGGCTGTTCTTCGCGGCGGAGGGCGTGTCGGCGGTGATGTAGTAGATCGCCTCCTGGCCCTCCTTCATGCGCGCCTTGTAGTCGGCGAGGGAAACGCTCGCGGCATCGGACTGCGTCGACGCGAAGCGCAATAGCTTCGCGATGCGCTCCTTGTTCGCCATGTCCTCGCCCAGGCCTTCCTTGAACACCGCGCCGAACTGCGACCAGAACGTGTCGAACTTCGACTTGTCGCCGTCCTTGGCCAGGTCCTCGATCATCGACAGCACGCGCTTGGTCGATCCGTCGCGGATCGCCTTCACGTCGCGGCTTTCCTGCAGCAGCTCGCGGCTGACGTTCAGCGGCAGGTCGGCCGAGTCGATCACGCCGCGCACGAAGCGCAGGTACGCCGGCATCAGCGCCTGCGCGTCGTCCATGATGAACACGCGCTTGACGTACAGCTTCACGCCCGCGGGCTTGTCGCGATTCCACAGGTCCAACGGCGCCTTCGCGGGGATGAACAGCAGCTGCGTGTAGTCCGTGGAGCCTTCGACGCGGTTGTGCGACCACGCGAGCGGCGGCTCCCAGTCGTGCGAGATCTGCTTGTAGAACTCGGCGTACTGCTCGTCGGTGATGTCCTTCTTCGGCCGCGCCCACAGGGCACTCGCCTGGTTGATGCGCTCCCATTCGTCGGTGAGCACCATCTCGCCCGGCTGGTTGTCCGCGCCTTCCTTCCACTCCTCCTTGCGCATGAGGATGGGCAGCGAAATGTGGTCGGAGTACTTCGCGACGACGGACTTGAGCTTCCATGTCGACAGGTATTCCGCGGCGGCGTCCTCGCGCAGGTGCAGCGTCACGCTCGTGCCGCGCTGCGTGCGTGTGACGGCTTCGGTGTCGAAGTCGCCGGTGCCCGTGCTGATCCAGCGCACGCCTTCCTCGGGCTTCATGCCGGCGCGGCGCGACTCGACGGTGACCTTGTCGGCGACGATGAACGCCGAATAGAAGCCCACGCCGAACTGGCCGATCAGCTGCGCGTCCTGCTTCTGGTCGCCGGAGAGGCGCTGCATGAATTCTCGTGTCCCGCTCTTCGCGATCGTGCCGAGGTTGTCGATCGCTTCCTGTGCCGACAGGCCGATGCCGTTGTCGGTGATCGTGAGCGTCTTCGCAGCGTCGTCGAAGCCGATGCGGATCTCGAGGTTCGGCTGGTCTTCGTACAGGCCGCTGTCGTTCAGTGCTTCGAAGCGCAGCTTGTCGCAAGCGTCCGAAGCGTTCGAGACGAGCTCGCGCAGGAAGATCTCGGGATGCGAGTACAGCGAGTGGGTCACGAGGTGCAGCAGCTGCGCGACCTCGGCCTGGAAGTTGTGTTTGGTGGTCATCGTTGTCCCTGTCGTGAATGCAAAGGCGTGGGCCATCTTTGGGCGCCGGGTGTTGTTTCAAGGCCTCGCGCGTCCGTGAAAAATTGAGCACGAACCGAAGTTTGCATGCGCCTGCGCAAGTCGGCGGCGTCCGCAGGCGTCACGGATCGTTACATTAGAGGCATGAGCATCGACCTGTTGCCTTACGGCAGCCCCGCGCCCGAGCCGGCACCGCCCGCTACGGCGCTGGCCGATGGCCAGACGCTCACGTTGCAGCTGCGTGCGCGTCACGCGACCGCAAGCGACGGCCGCATGGCGGGCACGATGGAGATCGTGAGCATGCAGGCCGCCGCACCGAATTCCTTGCACGCGGCTGTCGTGGCCGCTGATGCAACGGCGCTGACGATCACGTTCGAGTGATCGCCGCGCGAATGCGCGCACGCAAACGACCTTTCGCACCCGTGAAAGTCCCGCGCGGCTTACGATAGCGGTCCTGTCTACCGCAACGCTTTCCCCTTCTTCGATCGCCCATCCGGGCATGCCGGTCCCGCAGCGTTACTACGCGATGGCGACGATCCTGCTCGGCATCGCGCTCGCGGTGCTCGACGGCACTGTCGTCAATCTCGCGCTGCCGGGCATGGTGCGCGACCTGCATGCCAGCGCGTCGGGCGCGGTGTGGATCGTCAACGCCTACCAGCTGGCGACGCTCGTGCTCCTGCTGCCGCTCGCGAATCTCGGCGAGCGCGTGACTTACCGGCGCGTGTACCTCGTCGGCGCCCTCGTCTTCACGGTGGCGTCGGCCGCGTCGGCAGC
The DNA here is from genome assembly GCA_036561125.1 of Ramlibacter sp. Classification (GTDB taxonomy): domain Bacteria; phylum Pseudomonadota; class Gammaproteobacteria; order Burkholderiales; family Burkholderiaceae_C; genus Ramlibacter. The sequence continues at coordinate 5,026 of DATBPW010000417.1, forward strand.
GTCCGACTCACTGGTCACGCTTGCAGTCGCGCGCGCGATCCAGGGCGCGGGAGCCGCCGGGATCATGTCCGTCAACTCGGCGCTCGTGCGACTCACGTACCCCAGCAACCAGCTCGGGCGCGGCGTCGCGCTCAATTCGATCGTCGTGGCGACTTCGTCCGTTGCAGGGCCGGTCGTCGCGGCTGCGATCCTGTCGGTCACGTCATGGCCGTGGCTGTTCCTCGTGAACATCCCCCTGGGCATCGCCTTGCTGTGGCTCGGAAGCCGCGTGTTGCCGATGAACGAAGTGCGCGAGAAGCCGTTTGCCTTCACGCGGTTCGACGTCGTCCTGAACGCGGCAATGTTCGTGCTGCTGTTCCTCGGCGCGGACATGCTCGGAGCATCGGCAAGGACGAGCGCGCGCGGCATTTCGCCGGCTGTATGGGGCATTGCGTTGCTCGCGGCGTGCGTCGCCGTCGGCGTCGTCCACGTGCGCAGGCAGATGAAGCTGGCCGACCCGCTGTTGCCGATCGACCTGCTGCGCATTCCCATCTTCCGCCTGTCCATGGCGACGTCGGTCTGCGGCTTCGCCGCGCAGTTGATCGCCTATGTCGCGCTGCCGTTCCTCTTCCTTGATGCCTGGCATCGCACGCCTGCCGAGGCGGGGACGCTGATGGCGTGCTGGCCGATCGCCGTCATCTTCGCGGCCATGCAGGCGGGGCGCCTGATCGGGCGCATTCCCGACGGCTTGCTCGGCGCGATCGGCCTGGGCACGCTGGCAGCCGGGCTTGCGCTGCTGGCGTGGGCGGCGGTCGACCCATCCGGTCCCAGCGTCTGGTGGCGCCTTGCGATCTGCGGGCTGGGCTTCGGCCTGTTCCAGTCACCCAACAACCACACGATCATCACGAGCGCCCCACCGCGGCGCGCAGGGGCGGCGAGCGGGATGCTCGGCACCGCGAGGCTCACGGGCCAGTCGCTTGGCGCCGCGTTGCTGGCCGGCGTGTTCGCGATGTCGAATGCCCACGACGTGCGCGGCGCGGCGATCGCTTTGTCACTTGCGGCCGCGTTCGCAGCCGCAGCGGCGGTGTTCAGCGGCTTGCGGGTACGCACTGTGGATGCGCACACCTAGGGAACCTCCCTAAGCAGGTCGCGCAAAGCTCCTACACGGCAATGCCGTGCGCGCCCAACAATTTGGCCATGGGCAGGAGGGCACGCACGGCGGCGCCGCGACTCGCAGTTTTCGTCGCGCTGCTTGCGCTTGCCTGCAGCGCATACGCCGGCGGCGATGTCGTCAGCGTCCCGATGCTGATGCGTGCTGTCGTGCAAAAGCGCGCGTCGGTGACACACGTCGTGTCTCCCCGCGAAGTGCGCGTCACACCCGAGGATCTCGCGCGTGGGTACGTCGACGTGCCGACCCTGGTGCAAGTCGAAGTTCGCAGCAACTCGGCCGACGGCTTCCTGCTCACGTTCGAATTGCAGCAGGCGCTGCTGCGCGGTGCCCAGGTCGCTGGGCTGGCAGCACCCCTGGAGCTCGGGAGCCTGCCCGGGTCGATCAGGCAGCCGGCGTTGGGAGCGGGGATGGCCACGCGCACGCTGCAAATGCACCTGATCTTCCGCTTGGCGGCCGGCGCTGCACCCGGCGTCTATGACTGGCCGCTGCGTATTTCTGCCGAACCGATCTGACCGCGCCCTGCGGTTTCTAACAAATTGTTGCATAAGCGGTACAAAGTCACGGCTTCGATGAGTGAAGTTGGGCCCGGTTCTTCGATTTTCGGCTGAGCTCGGTTAGAGTCCAATTGCCTTAAGCAGTTTGCTTAAGCTGAGATAGGGCGTAACCCTAACGTTGGAAGCTCATATGAAATTCTTTCGCATCATCACTGCGGTCCTTTTCGCCGGTATTGCTGTGCTGACCAGCTCCGCGCAGGCCGCAACCACCACCCAGACGTTCAACGTCAACCTGACGCTGACGCCGATGTGCTACATCAACCTGGCTGCCGGCCCGGCGAACGGGACGGTCACAGACGTGGCTCTCTCGTACACCGCGTTCCAGGCGACTCCGGCCCAAGCGAACACTTCGTTCGTGGTCAAGTGCACGAATACCTGGCCTTATGACGTCGCAGTGTCGAGCGACACGGGCACTGTCGACGGCATCACCTACTTCGTGAAGCTCGTCGCCGGCGCGTCGCCCTCCTATGCATCGGCCACCGGCTCCGGCTCCGTCACCGGTGAGTCCGGCGACGGCAGCACGGGCAAGACATATTCGGTGGGCGTCCAGGCGGCGTCCGGCCAGCCCGGCACCTGCGCGACAGGACCTTGCACGGGCTCCCAGTCGCATACGGTCACGGTCACGTTCTGACGGCAGACGGCGGGTCCGCAAAATGTGGGACTTCCGCCGCCTCGCCGCGGTAACCCTCGTCGTGCTCGCCGCGCAGTCGGCGGGCGCGGCCACCACCAGCGCCGGCTTCGCAGTTCGCATCACGATCGTCCCTCCGGGCGAGCAGTGCACGACCAGCACGAGCGTCGGGCCCCAAGGGATCGTCATCGTCAAGGTCGTCTGCCCCTCCGGGACCTACGTCACGGCGGATGGTGTGCCGGTCCTGACGGGGCCATCGGCGTACAAGTTCCGGTACTACATTGACAGGGCTTCCGGAGAGATGGCGACGACGGCAGAGCCCGAGGCGATCAGCGACGCGCATGGGCAAGGTGTTGCGCCGGAGAGCCAACAAGTGGCCAGCGTGGCGTCTTTCGACGAGGTTCCGAACTCGGCAACGCATAATCTTCACGAGCTGCTCATCAGCTTCTGATCGCGCCCGCCGTGGGCATGGATCCTCGCGGTGGGAACGGAGTTCGTAACCGCCCACCGCCATCACTGCCATGCCGACCTACATCCTCTCTTTGCCAAGTCCCGGCGCCCGGCTCGTCGTTGCGGCGCTCAGCCTGAGCGCGTTGGCATCGGCCGCGTACGCGGGCAACTTCTCGGTTTCGCCGGTGCGCATCTACATGGAGCCACGTGACCGCGCCGTGGCGGTGACGATCACGAACGAGGGCGACGCCGATGTCGCTCTGCAAACGGAACTCTTTTCGTGGGGACAGAAGCCGGACGGCACGGATGACCTCCAGCCGACCGAGGACCTGATCGTGTCCCCGCCGATCATGAAACTCGCTCCCGGGGCTCACCAGGTGGTCCGCCTGGCGCGCTTGACACCTCCGGACGCGGCGCGCCAGTTGACCTATCGGCTCATCGTGCGCGAGGTGCCCGAAGTCACGGCCCCGAAGGCGGAAAAGGACATCACCGTGCAGTTGCCGATCGCGTTGGCGATGTCGTTGCCCGTGTTCATCACACCGCCGCCGGCCAAGCGCGATGTGCAATGCGCGATCACGCGGATGGACACGCAGAATTTCTCGGCCTTGTGCCAGAACACGGGCACTGCGTATGCGCAGGTGCGCACGATCGCATTGAGCCGCAACGGCGCGGAATTTGCCCGCTTCGACGGCGGAACCTACATCCTGCCCGGCGCGCGCCGGGCAATGACCCTGAAGACGGACAAACCGGTGCCGGCCGGTCCCGCGCTCGCGCGCGTGCAGTTCGATGACGGGAAGACGACCGACATGAATGTCGAACTCCCATGAAAAGCTAGCGCGACGATGCTTCGCGCTTTCGTCGATATCCCGGAATTCGATTGTCGTGTCGATCGCCGCCGCCTTGATGCTGTCGGCGCCTGGCTCGCGGGCCGAGCCATCTGCTGAGTCCACTCGCCCGGGTACGTCCACTGAAGCCCGGCTGGTTTCCTACGACGTGCGCATCAACGGCAAATCCCTGGGCTATTGGTCGCTGTTGCAAAGAGGCAGCGTGATCAGCGTCCGCCTGGTGGACCTGCCCGTGTGGGGCGTGCAACCGGTCAAGGGCGCGCCCGTGTTCCAGGAGAGGGGGGACATCTGGTACCCGCTGTCCGCGATCCCCGGTGCGGAGGTTCGCCTGTCGACGGCGGACAGCCGGCTCGACTTGACTGTTCCGCGCGCGGCATTGCTTGCCGTGCCCGGACTGCCGCCTTTGACCGCAGGGGGCGCGGCACTGCCTGCGCCCGCCGAGGCCGGCGCGGTCCGGCCGATGCCCATGGACGTGCTCGTCAACGGCAACAAGGCGGGCAACTGGGTCCTGCTGGAGCACGGCGGCAAGCTCTATGCACCTGAAGATGCGTTCACGGAATGGCGCCTCAAGCGTTCGCCTGCTGCGATACCGTTCGATTACCGGGGGCAGCGCTGGTACTCGTTGACCGACATTCCCGGTTTCCGCGCCCAAGTCGATCCGGCCAACCAGTCGATCGACCTGCGTTTTTCGGCGCAGGAGTTCGCGTCGACGCGAGTCGAGCGGGACACGCGCACCAGCAAGACGCCCAAAGTGTCGCCGAGCATCCCGGCTGCGTGGATCAACTACGACCTCAACGCGGAGTTCGATTCGGCGCGGGGCGAACCGGCCAGCCGCGCTTTCGGCGGAATCTTCGAAACGGGCGTCTCGAACGACTGGGGGGTGCTGACATCGAATTTCGTCGGGACCAACGTCCTGTTTTCGACCGACCCGGCCGGCAGCCAGTGGCGGCGTCTGGAGACCACCTACACGCGCGACTTTCCCGCGCAGGACCTCACGCTCCACATCGGCGACGCCACCACGCGTGCCGTCAACGGCGGCCGGCAGGTGTACTTCGGCGGCATCCAGATCGGACGCAATTTCGGGCTCACGCCCAATTTCGTCACGCAGCCGATTCCCGTGATCGCCGGCGTGTCGAGCGCGCCGAGCACCGTGGATCTCTACATCAACGACGCGCTGCGGCAGACGTCGCGAGTGCCGCCCGGGCCGTTCAGCATCGACAACGTTCCATTGGTGAGCGGCACAGGCCAGGCCCGCGTCGTCGTGCGCGACCTGCTCGGGCGAGAGACCGTGCTGGTGCAGGACTTCTACACGAGCGGATCGCTGCTCGCGCCCGGGCTGACCGACTGGAGCGTCGAAGCCGGCGCCGTTCGCCGAAACCTCGGCGAGGAGAACGCGGACTACGCGGAGCATTTCGTCTCCGGCCTGTACCGCCGCGGGATCACCCCGGATACGACGGCCCAGGCCAATGGCGAATTCGGGCAGCAGACACGCGCGCTCGGCCTCTCGCTCACGACCACGCTGTGGGAGCAGCTGCTGGCGGAAGCCGGCTTGGCGCGCAGCCAGAACACGACCATCGGCAGCGGCTGGCAGGCCTTCGTCGGCGTCGAGCGCCGCAATATCAAGCAAAGCTTCTCCGCGCGCATCGAAGCGGGAACGCGCAACTTCCGCGAACTCGGATTTACCGAACTGGAGGCGCCCCCGCGTGTGACGGCATCGTTGAACTACAACTACACGACGCAGACCCTGGGCAATTTCGGGTTCGCGTTCGCCCGCACGCTCTCGGACCTGGTCGGGGGCGTCAACTCGTTCACCATCTCGTATGCGACGCGCTTGCTCAAGGACAGCTCGCTGGCGGTGAGCCTCACCCGCACGACCGGCTTTTCAAGCGGAACGGCGGTGAACATGAGCCTCGTGATCCCGCTCGACCGGAAGATCACGACCTCCAGCCAGGTCACGGTGCGCGGCGGGCAGATGGACGCGTACACGAGCGCTGTGCTGCCGCTCACGCAGGAGACTGGATATGGCGGCAGGCTCGCTGCCGGGGTGCGCAGCCGCGAAGCGTATTCGGAAGGCGGCATTTACTACCAAGGATCGCGCGGGCTCGCGACTGCGGACCTGTCGGTGTCGCCATCGCAGCAGAGCATGCGCTTCGGCGCGAGCGGGGGCATTGCCGTGGCCGACGGCCGCTTCTTCACGGCGCGCCGCGTCGAGGACAGCTTCGCGCTCGTGGAGGTGCCGGGGTATCCGAACGTCGGCATCGGTTTCCAGGGGAGCACGCTCACGCGCACCGACGCGGATGGCGTCGCCATCCTGCCGCGGCTGGTCCCGTACACCGCGAACAGCATCCAGCTCAACCCGCGCGAACTGCCGATCAGCGCGGAACTCGATAGCATCGAGCAGATCGTCGTGCCGCCCGCGCGCAGTGCGGTCAAGGTGGTCTTCCCCGTGCGCACGGGACGCGGCGCGCTCGTCAAGCTCGTACTCGACGACGGCGAGCCGGCGCCGGCAGGCGCGCAGGTCGAACTCGTCGGCGACAAGGAGGAATTCTTTGTGGCGCGCCACGGCGACGCATTCATCACCGGCATGAAGGACCGCAACGTCATCCGGGTCAAGTACAACGGGCAAGCCTGCAACGTGGAAGTCGTGTTGCCGCCCGCCAGCCCCGACGACATCCCACGCGTCGGCCCGCTGACCTGCTCAGGAGTCAAGCGATGAAGATCCGGCCGCTCTGCTTCCTGGCCCTGGGCCTCGCGTGGCTACTTTCTGCCGCGCCGGCGTTCGCCAACGGCTCCTGCACGATCACGAGCGTCACGCTCGCCCAGCAGACCTACACCAATGTCGCCATCAATGTGACCGGCACGGTGAATTACACCTGCACGCGCACTTCGAACGCCGTCGACGGGAGCCCGATCACATTCAGCGTGACGGCCGACCAGGGTATGAACTACTCAGGCGGGACACGGCAGGTCGCGAACTCGGGGACTTACTTCGCGTATGCGTTGCGAGTGGGTGTGGCGACGTGGGGCGACGGTGTCACTGCCGGAATCGGCAATGCACACAACGTCAGTGTGACTTTCACCGCCGCGCAGACGAGCAAGAGCGGCTCCTTCAACTTCAGCCTGCGGGTGGCGGCCGGGCTGAACCCCCCGACCCGGCCCGGCGCCTACGTCGACACCTTCGCCGTCGACGGCACGTGCACGACAAGGAACGGAACTGCTTGTTCGGTGATCGGCAACACGGGGCTGGTCAGCATCCTGGTCCCGAGCACATGCTCGATCAGCACGCTTCCGGGCACGATAACGATGGCGTACACAGCGTTCCGTTCCACGACCTTGCAGGCCAACACTCCGTTCAAAGTCACTTGCGACAACGGCGGCACCTATCGGATGTCGGTGAGCCCGACGGGCGCAACCGTGCGCGGGATCACGTACGGGCTCAAATTGGGAACGACCGCCAACAGCGCGACCGACGTCAGCAGCACGACCACGTATAACCTCACGGGCACGGGTCTGGCCACGCAGTATTACGCGAATGCATCCGCGGCTTCGGGGCAAGCCGGGACTTGCTCCGGCGCGCCGTGCACGGGGTCGACGACGCATACGTTGCTGGTCGAGTACTAGTCGCCCCCACCAATGAAAAAGAGCTGCCCGC
>DATBPW010000418.1:0-3059 GCA_036561125.1 Ramlibacter sp.
CGTGTTGCGGCTGCTGGAACCGACGTCGGGCCGCGTGCTGCTCGACGGCGAAGACATCAGCGCACTGCCCGCCGATGCGATGCGCGCGAAGCGCCGCGAGCTGCAGATCATCTTCCAGGACCCGTACTCGTCGCTCAACCCGCGCATGACGATAGCGCAGACGCTGGTCGAACCGCTCGCGCTGCACGGCCTCGCGGTTGGCCGGCGCAAGGAGCGCGCGGTGGAGTTGCTGCAACTGGTCGGCCTCGCGCCCGAATACCTGCAGCGCTACCCGCACGAGTTCTCCGGCGGGCAACGCCAGCGCATCGGCATCGCGCGCGCGATCGCCGTCGAGCCGCGGCTGATCGTGTGCGACGAGCCGGTGTCCGCGCTCGACGTGTCGATCCAGGCGCAGATCGTGAACCTGCTGCAGGACCTGCAGCGGCGCCTCGGCATGGCGTACATCTTCATTGCGCACGATCTCGCGGTGGTCAAGCACATCGCGTCGCACGTGGCCGTGATGTACCTCGGCCACATCGTCGAGTACGCGGACAAGCGCACGCTGTTCGCCGCGCCGCGTCATCCGTACACGCAGGCGCTGCTGTCGGCGATTCCGCTGCCGCAACCCGGCGCCAAGCGCGGGCGCGAGGTGCTGCAGGGCGACGTGCCGAACCCGATCTCGCCACCGTCGGGCTGCCGGTTCCGCACGCGCTGCCCGCACGCGCAGGAGCGCTGCGCGCGCGAAGTGCCGGTGCTGCGAAGCGCGGGCGCGGGCCACACGGTGGCCTGCCACTTCTTCGAATCCATCGCGCCACCGGCGGCCATGCAGGTGGAAGTCGCCCCCAACGAGCGGCTCGCACGCCTGCAGGAAGCTTTCCGCGGCGGCGGCATCGGGGTCAACACCGTTGCGCCACCCCTGCCCGAAGCAGTCTGATATCCAGCCTCACGCCCAAAGGAAGCAGCATGAAGAAGAAATTGTTCGTCGCCCTCGCGTTGTCGTTGCTCGCCGCGGTCGCCGGCGCGCAGGAGCTGCGCATCGGCCTCGCCGAAGACCCGGACGTGCTCGACCCGTCGCTGGCGCGCACGTTCGTCGGCCGCATCGTGTTCTCGGCGCTGTGCGACAAGCTGGTCGACATCGACGAGAAGCTCAATATCGTCCCGCAGCTCGCGACGTCGTGGCAATGGTCCGCGGACAACAAGCAGCTGACGATGAAGCTGCGTCCCGGCGTCACGTTCCACGACGGCGAGAAGTTCGACGCGGCGGCGGTCAAGTTCAACATCGAGCGGCACAAGACGATCGCCGGCTCCAACCGGCGCGGCGAGCTGCTGCCGGTGAAGTCGGTCGATGTCGTCGACCCGATGACGGTGCGCCTGAACCTCGATGCGCCGTTCTCGCCGCTTCTCACCGTGCTGGCGGACCGCGCGGGCATGATGGTTTCGCCGAAGGCCGCGAAGGACAACCCGAACTTCGGCGCGCACCCGGTGTGCTCGGGCCCGTACAAGTTCGTCGAGCGTGTCGCGCAGGACCGCATCGTTCTCGACAAGTTCGCGAACTACTGGGACAAGGGCAGGATCCATTTCGACCGCATCACCTACCGCCCGATCGTCGATTCGACGGTGCGCCTGGCGAACCTGCGCTCGGGCCAGCTCGACCTGATCGAGCGGCTCGCGCCCACGGACGTCGCATCGGTGAAGAAGGACGCGAAGCTGGGGCTGTCGAAGATCACCGAGCTCGGCTACCAGGGCATCACGATCAACACCGGCAAGAGCGACAAGGCCAGGCAAAACCCATTGGGCAAGGACCCGCGCGTGCGCGAGGCGCTGGAGTTGTCGCTGGACCGGCAGGGCATCGTGCAGGTGGCGATGGACGGCGAGGCCGACGTCGGCAACCAGTGGGTGCCGCCCAGCAACGCGTTCTATGCGAAGAACGTCCCCGTGCCGAAGCGTGACGTCGCGCGCGCGAAGCAGTTGCTGAAGGAAGCCGGCGTGACGAACCCGTCGTTCACGCTCATGACGGCGACCACGTCTGACGCGCAGCGCATCGCGCAGGTGATCCAGTCGATGGCGAAGGAAGCGGGCTTCGACGTGAAGATCCAGTCGACCGAGTTCGCCACGTCGCTGAACCTCGCCGACAAGGGCGACTTCGAGGCGTACATCCTGGCGTGGAGCGGCCGCGCCGACCCCGACGGCAACCTGTTCAGTTTCTACGGCTGCAAGCAGCCGCTGAACTACTCCGGCGAATGCCAGCCGAAGTGGGACGAGCTGCTGGCGCGCCAGCGCAGCCTGCTCGACACCCACGAGCGCATCAAGGTGTTCGCGACGCTCGCGGCCGAGGTGGAGAAGGAGCGGCCGATCATCTACCTGTTCCATCGCCACTGGCTCTATGCATACAACAAGAAGCTGCAGGGGCTGCGCCCGGTGCCCGACGGCCTCGTGCGCGTGCAGGGCCTGAAGTTCGCGGGGAGCTGAGCGGGCGTGGGACGCTACCTCGCCGGCCGGCTCGCGGCGATCCTGCCGACGATCTTCCTCGTCACGGTGATCGTCTTCGGGCTGCAGCAATTGCTGCCCGGCGATCCGGCGCAGATCCTCGCCGGCGAGGACCAGGACCCGAACGTCGTCGCGTACCTGCACAAGAAGCTGCACCTGGACCAGCCGCTGCCGGTGCAGTACGGCTACTGGGTGTGGGGCGTGTTGCACGGCGACCTCGGCCAGTCGCAGCGCATCCAGGAGCCCGTCGGTGAATTGATCCTGCAGAAGTTGCCGGTGACGCTGGAACTCGCGGCGCTGGCGATGTGCATCGCGCTGGTGATCGGGATTCCCGCGGGGATCGTCGCAGCCGTCGGCAAGGACTCGGTATGGGATTACCTCGCGAACATCGTGGCGCTGTGGGGCTTGTCGACGCCGAATTTCTGGCTCGGCATCCTGCTGATCCTGCTGTTCTCAGTGCAGCTCGGGTGGCTGCCCGCGTCGGGCTACGTGAGCCCGTTCGAGGACCTCAAGGGCAACCTCGCGTCGATGATCATGCCGGCGTTCGTGCTGGGCAACGCGCTCGCCGCGGTGCTGATGCGGCACACGCGCAG
>DATBPW010000419.1:0-5438 GCA_036561125.1 Ramlibacter sp.
TTGGCGGGATCGAGCCCCTTGAGCAGTTCGAAGCGGCCGTTCGCCTCGCGCACCCGCGCATAGTGCCCGGTGCCGATCTTGTCGGCGCCCAGGCGCATCGCGCGATCGAGGAAGGCCTTGAACTTGATCTCGGCGTTGCACAGCACGTCGGGGTTCGGCGTGCGGCCCGCGCGGTACTCGCGCAGGAATTCGGCGAAGACGCGGTCCTTGTATTCCGCCGCGAAGTTCACGTGCTCGATCTCGATGCCCAGCACGTCCGCGACCGAGGCGGCATCGAGAAAATCCTGGCGCGACGAGCAGTACTCGTCGTCGTCGTCGTCCTCCCAGTTCTTCATGAAGATGGCGACCACGTCCCAGCCTTGCTGCTTGAGCAGGTGCGCCGACACCGCGGAGTCCACGCCTCCGCTCAAACCCACCACGACTCTCGAATTCGCGCGAGGCTTCACACCCATTTGTGCGATTATCCCAGCGCGGATTTACCCCCATGCTCTATCGGCCCGCCACCCCGCCGTTCCCGCGCGAGCGCAGGTCGCCCGCGGCGTTCGCGACGACGACGGCGATCCACGCAGGCTTGATCTGGCTGCTGCTGCAGTACTCGCCGCTCGTGCCGACGGTGCGCTACGTCGTCTACGAATACGTGCGGCCGATCAGCCCATCGGCGAACGCGAGCCGTGCGATCACCGTGCGCTCGCGCAACACGACGCCGACCACGGACATGTCGGTGTTCTCGAACACGCCGGAGTCGAGCCTCCCGATGAAGGCGACGAAGCAATTGCCCGAGACGCTGCAGGCGAAGGAGCCCGCGCCCGCGCCGCCGCCGCCCGAGCCGCAGCCCGTGCGCGAATCCGCGAAGCCCGAGCCGTCGGTGCAGGCGCCGCCCGACCTCGCGCCTGCAGTGCCGGTGCCCGTGCCGCCGTTGCCGATCCCGCAGCCGCCGCCCGCGCCTGCGCCCGTGCCGACGGAGCCGCCCGTGCCGGCGCCGGTGCCCGCACCCGTGCCGGTCCCCGCACCGGCGCCCGCGCCGGTTCCCGTGCCTGCGCCGGCACCCGTGCCGGTGCCGCCCGCGCCCGAACCCGCACCGGTCCCCGCGCCTTTGCAACCCGCGCCGGCACCTGCTCCTGTCGAGCCTCCTGCGCCGCCTGCACCTGCGCCCGTGCCGGCACCGCCCGCACCCGCGCCGGTGCCTGCGCCACCTGCACCTGCGCCGATCGCGGCGCCGCCCGCACCGGTGCCCGCACCTCCCGCGCCCGCGCCGACGACGCGACTGCAAGGCCCCGTGATCGATGTGCCCGTGGCGCCGGGATCACCGGGCGCAGGGACAGCAACGCCGATCGTCGTTCCGGCGCCGCCCGGTTGGGGCGGCCCGCCTGCCGTCGCGCCCGCCGCACCGCGCCTCGCGTTGCCTCCCGCACCCGTGCTCGCGCCGCCGGGCCTCTCACCGCTGCCGGGGCCTTATCGTTCGCCGCCGCGACGCAGCTTGTCCGAGATGGCCAACCAGCAATTGCGCCGCGACCGCAAGGACCCGCTCGCGCAAGGCGTCGAAGATGCAGGGCGCGACGATTGCCTGCATCCATCGGACAAGGACAACGCGATCGGCGGCTTGCTCAACGCGCCCATCGTCGCGGCGCGCGCGCTGGCCGGCAAATGTGCGAAGTGAACCCAGGAGACAAGCCATGGCGATGCTCGAATTCGACGGCGTGAATTACCTCGACGGCCGCGCGTCCGACCCGCGTGAGCTCGGCTGGATGCGCGGCGCGCCGCCGCCGGCGGACAAGCGCATCACGTTCGAGGGCGACGCCTTCTTCGATTTTCCGCAGATCCGCTGGTCGCTCGCGCACATGCGCGAGCTGGCCGCGACCGCGAACGTGTGGCGCGGGCCCGGCGCGCCTTCGGCGCTGCTGCGAAGCGACAAGGCGGCGGACATCGACGCGCTCGCATTCGACGACATGAACGGCCGCGCGCGGCGCTTCGACGATGCGCTGTTCGACACCTACACCGACGGCCTCGTCGTGCTGCACCGGGGCCGCATCGTGTACGAGCGTTACTTCGGCGCGCTCGAAGCGCACGTGCCGCACTCGTGCTTCTCGATCACCAAGTCGTATGCGGCCACGCTCACCGCGTCGTTCGTGCACGAAGGCGTGCTCGACGACACGAAGACGATCCCGCACTACCTGCCCGAATTGCGCGGCACCGGCTTCGCGGACGCGACGCTGCGCCAGGTGATGGACATGCAGACGGGCCTGGCCTACTCGGAGGTGTACGCCGACCGCAACTCCAGCATCTGGGACTATGCGCGCTCGTCGGGCCTGCGCCCGCGGCCGCCCGGCTACGCCGGCAAGACCACGTGCTGCGATTACCTGGCCACCGTGCAGAAGGAAGGCGCGCACGGCGAAGCGTTCGCCTACAAGACCGTCAACACCGAAGTGATGGCGTGGGTCATGGCGCGCGCGACCGGCCGTTCGTTCGCGCAGATCCTGCACGAGCGCATCTGGGCGCCGCTCGGCTGCGAGGAAGACGGCTACGTCGTCGTCGACCCGGCGGCCATGCCGATGGCCGGCGGCGGGCTGTCGGCGTCGCTGCGCGATCTCGCGCGCTTCGGCGAACTGATGCGGCGCGACGGCGAATGGAACGGCAAGCAGCTCTTTCCCGCTTCAGTCGTGGCCGAAGTGCGCAAGGGCGACGACCCCGCGAAATTCGCGAAGGCCGGCTACACGCTGCTGCCGGGTTACTCGTACCGCAACATGTGGTGGGTGTCGCACAACGAGCTCGATGCCTACGAAGCCCGCGGCATCCACGGCCAGCGCCTGTATGTCGCACCGAAGGCGGAAATGGTGGTCGCGCGCTTCGCGTCGCACCCGGTGGCGAGCAGCGCCGCCAACGACCCGATCACTTTGCCGCAGATGCGGGCACTGGCGCGGCTGCTGAACGCCTAGCGGGCGTCACCAGCACGCTCGCGTCGGCGTGCACGGCGTCGAGCGGGTAGCGCACGCCCGCGAGATAGTCCTCGATGCACTTGAGCACGAGCGGGCTGCGGTGCCGCTCGCGCGACGCGCGCACTTCGTCGGCGGTCATCCACAACGTGCGCACGATGCCGTCGTCGAGCGCGCGGCCCGCATGGTGCTGCCCGAGGTCGCCGCAGAACGCCATGCGCAAATACGTCTGGTCCTCGCCGGTGGAGTTCTTGCGCGAGCGCGCGAGGTACAGGCCGAGGAACGCGGTGGGCGTGAAGTCGTGCGCCGCTTCTTCCAGCACTTCGCGTGCGCAGCCTTGCGCGGGCGTCTCGCCCGGCTCCAGATGGCCGGCCGGGTTGTTCAGCTTCAGGCCGAGCCTGGTTTGTTCCTCGACCAGGAGGAAGCGGCCGCCGCGCTCGATCACGGCGGCGACGGTGACTCTCGGGCTCCAGCGGGACGGCATGCGCGCGATTATCGGCGGGGCGGCGCGCGCGTGGGGCCTGTCGGCTGAGTTGGGACACAATCCGCCCATGCGCGCTTTCCCGCTCCTTCGTCTCGCGGTCTGGCTGCAGGTGGCCGCCTTCCCGGTGCTTGCATTCGCGCAGGCTTCGGCCCCGGCCTTATCGCAGCCGGTCCTGCCGCCGATCAAGGCTCCCGCCGCTGTCGCCAATCCCTACGGCCTGGAGGCGATGTGGGCGCAGGGCGACTGGGTCGCGCGCATCACGATCCTGATCCTCGCCGTGATGTCGCTCGCGAGCTGGTACGTGCTCATCAGCAAGCTCGTCGCGCAATCGCGCATGGGCGGGCAGGCGCGCGCGGCGAACGCGACGTTCTGGAAGGCCGACACCGTGCGGCAAGGCGCGGAGGTGCTGCAAAAGGGCAGCCCCTACCGCTTCATCGCCGAGTCGGCGATCGAGGCGACGCGCAAGCACGACGGCCTGATCGGCCAGGTGGACCTGAACACGTGGGTCGCGCAAAGCATCGAGCGCGCGATCGCTACCGTGCACAGCCGCACGCAGGAAGGCCTCGCGGTGCTGGCCACCGTCGGATCGACCGCGCCATTCGTGGGCCTGTTCGGCACGGTCTGGGGCATCTACAACGCGCTGGTGAAGATCGGCGCATCGGGGCAGGCGTCGATCGATCGCGTCGCCGGCCCGGTCGGCGAGGCGCTGATCATGACCGCGCTCGGCCTCGCGGTCGCCGTGCCCGCGGTGCTGGGCTACAACTGGCTGGTGCGGCGCAATCGCGTCGCCATGGACACGGTGCGCGCGTTCGGATCCGACCTGCACACGGTGCTGCTCGCCGCTGCCGCGAAGGCCAGGCCGTAAGCGCGCGATGGGCGTCCGCTTCCCGCACCAGATGCCCGAGGGCGAGGACCGCCTGCTGTCCACGATCAACACCACGCCGCTGGTGGACGTGATGCTGGTGCTGCTGATCATCTTCCTGATCACGATCCCCGTCGTGAACAGCTCGATCGCGGTGACCTTGCCGCGCGAAAGCACGCAAGCCAGCGAAGAGCAGCCGCGCAACATCATCGTCACCGTCGATGCGCAGGGCACGCTGTACTGGTTCGACACGCCCGTGGGCACGACACAGCAACTGGTCGAGCAGCTCGCGCGCGAAGCGGGGCGCAGCCCGCAGCCGGAACTGCACATCCGCGCCGACGCGCGCGCCGACTACGAAGCCATCGGCCAGGTCGTCTATGCCGCGCAGCAGGCCGGCATCGTGCACGTGGGCTTCCTCACGGAGCCGCCGTCATGATCCCGCTCGACTCCGACGCGGACGACGCCGACATGATGGTCGACATCAACACCACGCCGCTGGTCGACGTGCTGCTGGTGCTGCTGGTGATGCTGATCATCACGATCCCGATCCAGCTGCATTCGGTGAATCTCGAGATGCCCAGCGCCAACGCGCCGCAGCCGCCGTCCGAACCGGTGATGGTGCAGCTGGACGTCACGCCGTCGGGCGACTTCACCTGGAACGGCGAGACGCTCAAGGGGCTGGGCGAGCTGGAGCAGCGCCTGCGCGACGCGGCCGCGCAGGTCGACCCGCCCGAGATCCATCTGCGGCCGGATGCGCGCGCGAAGTACGAGATCGTCGCCGCGGCACTGGCCGCCGCGCAGCGCGCGGGCTTGCAGAAGATCGGGCTCGTCGGCTCCGAGCAGTTCGCGCACTAGGCCTCGTATTCCGCCGAGCCCTGCACCCACATGAACGCACCGGCGGAGGTGATCTCAAGCTGCACCACTTGCGGCATGACCGGGGGCGGCGGCGCGTTCGTGCTCGGCATCTCGAGGTTCACCGCGTGCAGTTGGATCGGTATCGTGATGATGAGCATCACGAGCAGCACCAGCAGCACGTCGACCAGCGGCGTGGTGTTGATGTCCACCATCACTTCGGCGTCGCCTTCGTCGCTGCCAAGCGGGATCATTGGGCCCCCTTGGCGCTGCGTGCCGTTCCCCCAAGGGGGAGTGAGCGCCTCCGGAG
>DATBPW010000420.1:0-3216 GCA_036561125.1 Ramlibacter sp.
GCCGACCTGCACGTCAGCCAACGGCTTCGTACTGCCGTCGGCCATGAGGATTCCCGTTTCGCCCGCCAGGCAGTAGACGCAACCATGTTCGCAGCCACGATACGGATTGATCGAGCGGTCGAAGTAGACGTCCGGCGAATCGTTGCTCGTGATGATGCTGCGCGCGTCCTCCCAGATCACTTCGGTCTTCGGGACCTCGCGCTCTTCGACGCCGCGCTGCAGCGTGGACCAGCCGTCGTCGAAATCGTGGCGCTGGTCGCTCTCGAAGCGGTGCGGCATGCGCGTCGCGGCTCCGCGGCCCTTGATCGCTTCGACGGGAATGCGTGCTTCGTCCATGCGCGAGACTGTACATGCATACAGTTCTCGCCGCAATCACAGCAGCTGCGCCGCTCCGCAGGCGATCTCGTCTACGCCGCTTCGGCTTCCGTGGCGAGCCCCAGGCGCTCGCGCGCCTCGCGGTATTCGCGCTTCAGGCGCGCGACGAGTTGCGCAGTGCTCGTGACTTCGGTGACCGCGCCGATGCCCTGCCCGCAACCCCAGATGTCCTTCCACGCCTTGGACTTGCTGCCTTCGCCGCCGGCGAAGCTCATCTTGCTCGGGTCGCTCTCCGGCAGGTTGTCCGGGTCGAGCCCCGCGTTGCGGACCGACGGCTTCAGGTAATTGCCGTGCACGCCGGTGAACAGGCTCGAGTAGACGATGTCGTCGGAGTTCGAGTCGACGATGCACTGCTTGTACGCGTCGCTCGCGCGCGCTTCGTGCGTTGCGATGAAGGCCGAGCCGATGTACGCGAAGTCCGCGCCCATCGCTTGCGCCGCGAGCACCGCACCGCCCGTGGCGATCGCGCCGGACAGCGCGACGGGCCCGTCGAACCACTGGCGGATTTCCTGCACCAGGGCGAAGGGGCTCTTGATGCCCGCGTGGCCGCCGGCGCCCGCGGCCACGGCGACCAGGCCGTCGGCGCCCTTCTCGATCGCCTTGTGCGCGAACGCGTTGTTGATGATGTCGTGCAGCACGATGCCGCCGTACGAATGGATCGCGTCGTTCACGTCCGTGCGCGCGCCGAGCGACGTGATGATCACCGGCACCCGCCACTTCACGGCCATCTCCATGTCGTGGTCGAGCCGGTCATTGCTCTTGTGCACAATCTGGTTGATCGCGAACGGCGCCGATGGTGCATCGGGGTGCGCCTTGTCGTACGCGGCGAGCGTCTCGGTGATCTCGTGCAGCCACTCGTCCAGCTGCGACGCGGGGCGCGCATTCAGCGCCGGCATCGCGCCGACGATCCCCGCCTTGCACTGCTCGATGACGAGCTTCGGGTTGCTGACGATGAACAGCGGCGAGCCGATGACAGGCAGCTGGAGGTTGCGCAGGACGGCAGGGATCTTGGACATGGGGTTCACTTGACCATCAAAGCAGGACGCAGAAGTCGCGGAATTCACGCAGAAGACGCAGAAAATTCTGGTCTGTTTTCTGCGAGTTCTGCGTCACTTCAGCGACTTCTGCGTCCGGCCGTTCGGTTTTAGAACGCGTCGACCGGCAACGCGGTGACGCTCTCGGCGCCTTCGACGATCGCGTCGCGTTGCGCCGGGGCGCGCGACAGGATGTGCTCGGCATAGAAGCGCGCCGTCGCGATCTTCGCTTCCATGAACGCCTTGTCCTCGCCTTGCGCCGCGAGGTCTTCGGCCACGAGCAGCGAGCGCGCGAGCTGCCAGCCGGCGACGAGGTTGCCCGCCAGCAGCAGGTAGGGCACGGAGCCGGCGTATGCCGCGTTGGGCGACGACTTCGAGCTCGATGCGATGAATTCGACCGCATCGGCGAACGCCTTGCGTGCGGCGGCGAGCCGCTTGAGCATCGCTTTCGCTGCGGGCGAAGGGCGCCTGGCAAGTTCGCCCTCGGTCTTCTCGACCTGCGCCGCGATCGCGCGCGCGGTGGCGCCGCCGTCGCGCGCGGTCTTGCGGCCGACCAGGTCGTTCGCCTGGATCGCGGTCGTGCCTTCGTAGATCGGGAGGATGCGCGCGTCGCGGTAGTGTTGCGCCGCGCCGGTCTCCTCGATGAAGCCCATGCCGCCGTGCACCTGCACGCCGAGCGACGTCGCTTCGATGCTCATCTCCGTGCTGTAGCCCTTCACGAGGGGCACGAGGAATTCGTAGAACGCCTGGTTCTGCTTGCGCACATCCGCATCGGGATGGTGATGCGCCGCGTCGTAAGCCGCGGCCGCCACGGCGGCCATCGCGCGGCAGCCTTCGGTGAGCGCGCGCATGGTCATCAGCATGCGCCGGACGTCGGGATGGTGGATGATCGGCGCGCTCTGGGTCAGTGAGCCGTCGACGGGCCGCGACTGGACGCGCTCCTTCGCGAACGCCGCCGCCTGCTGGTACGCACGCTCGGCCACCGCGATGCCCTGCACGCCGACCGCGTAGCGCGCCGCGTTCATCATGATGAACATGTACTCGAGGCCGCGGTTCTCCTGGCCGACGAGGTACCCGATCGCGCCGCCGTGGTCGCCGTATTGCAGCACTGCGGTGGGCGATGCCTTGATGCCGAGCTTGTGCTCGATCGAGACGCAATGCACGTCGTTGCGCGCACCGGGCGAGCCGTCCTTGCCGACCATGAACTTCGGCACGACGAACAGGCTGATGCCCTTCACGCCCTCGGGCGCGCCGGTGACACGCGCGAGCACCAGGTGGACGATGTTGCCGGCCATGTCGTGCTCGCCGTACGTGATGAAGATCTTCGTGCCGAAGATCTTGTACGTGCCGTCGGGTTGCGGCTCGGCGCGCGTGCGCACGAGCGACAGGTCGGAGCCCGCCTGCGGCTCCGTGAGGTTCATCGTGCCGGTCCATTCGCCCGTGATCATCTTCTCGATGTACGTGGACCTCAGTTCATCGGAGCCGGCCGTGAGCAGCGCCTCGATCGCGCCGTCGGTCAGCAGCGGGCACAGCGCGAAGCTCAGGTTCGCGGAGTTGAGCATCTCGACGCACGCGGCGCCGATCGTCTTGGGCAGCCCCTGACCGCCGTACTCGCCCGGATGCTGCAGGCCCTGCCAGCCGCCCTCGCCGAACTGGCGAAACGCTTCCTTGAACCCGGGCGACGTCGTGACGTTGCCGTCCTTCCACGTCGACGGATTCCTGTCGCCGCCAACGTTCAGCGGCGCCACGACCCCTTCGTTGAACTTCGCGCACTCTTCGAGCACGGCGCCCGCCGTGTCGAACCCTG
>DATBPW010000421.1:0-4769 GCA_036561125.1 Ramlibacter sp.
CAGCCGCGAGCGCAATTCACGCGAACGTCTTTGAAGACGCACATCACCAGTTTCGGGTTGTTTGATCGCCGTCGGTGACCCGGATCGGGGCTTTTCAGTGCCGCTCGATGAGCGGTTTTTTTTTGGCTCGCGCAGTGAGGCGCGCCAACCCGGCTAGTGTCGGTCGCCGTGAAGCAATAGACCGGCACCGCCGCGCGCATTCAACGATGCGGACGTGCGAACGATTGAAGGGTTGGGGGTAGGATCCTCAAAGGCATCCAAGTCCTTGATTTGCCCAAAGGGCTTGGCGGAGCAGGAGGGATTCGAACCCTCGATACGGTGAAACCGTATACCGGATTTCGAGTCCGGCGCATTCGACCACTCTGCCACCGCTCCTGAATTCGGTTCGCGTGGTGCGAAGCCCGCAATTCTAGCGCATCACGCTTTCAGCACGTCCGTGCCGCCGAGGTAAGGCCGCAGCACATCCGGGACGGTCACCGAGCCGTCGGCGTTCTGGTAGTTCTAGTTCCGGCCGCTTCGCTTAACTTTCCCTGCGGGAAAGTTAGCCTCCACTGAAACCATCAGCGCGTCGGAGCAAGCTCCGACTCTCCGCCCATGTATGGGCGGAGCACCTCCGGCACCTCAACGGTGCCGTCGGCGCGCTGATAGTTTTCCAGCACAGCGACGAGCGTGCGGCCCACCGCCAGCCCCGAACCGTTGAGCGTGTGCACCAGCTCGTTCTTGCCCTGCGCGTTCTTGAACCTCGCCTGCATGCGCCGCGCCTGGTAGGCCTCGCAGTTCGACACCGAGCTGATCTCGCGGTACGTGTCCTGCCCCGGCAGCCACACCTCCAGGTCGTGCGTCTTCGTCGCGCCCGCGCCCATGTCGCCGGTGCACAGGAGCATCACGCGGTACGGCAGCTTCAGCTTCTGCAGGATGCTCTCGGCATGGCGCGTCATCTCGTCGTGGGCTTCGTAGCTCTTGTCCGGATGCACCACCTGCACCATCTCGACCTTGTCGAACTGGTGCTGGCGGATCATGCCGCGCGTGTCCTTGCCGCCGCTGCCCGCCTCGGAGCGGAAGCACGGCGTGTGCGCGGTGAACTTCAGCGGCAATTGCGATTCGGGGATGATCTCGCCCCGCACGAGGTTCGTCAGCGACACCTCGCTCGTCGGGATCAGGTACAGCGCCTGCTGCTCGTCGTCCCCCAGGCCCTCCTGCCCGCCCTTGCTCACGGCGAACAGGTCTTCCTCGAACTTGGGCAGCTGCCCCGTGCCGCGCAGCGACGCGGCGTTGACGATGTACGGCGTGTAGCACTCGGTGTAGCCGTGCTCGCGCGTGTGCGTGTCCAGCATGAACTGCGCCAGCGCGCGATGCAGCCGCGCCACCGGGCCGCGCATCACGGTGAAGCGCGCGCCGCTCAACTTCACGCCGGCCGCGAAATCCAGCCCGAGCTTCTCGCCGATGTCGACGTGGTCCTTCACCGTGAAATCGAACTTGCGCGGCTCGCCCCAGCGGCGCAGCTCCTTGTTGCCCTTCTCGTCGTCGCCGATGGGAACGTCGGGATGCGGCAGGTTGGGCAGCGCGAGCAGCAGCGCCTCCATCTCCGGCTGGATCGCATCGAGGCGCGCGGCGGATTGCTCCAGCTCGGTCTTGATCTGCGCGACTTGCGCCATCACGGCGTCCGCGCTCTCGCCTTTGGCCTTGAGTTGGCCGATCTGTTTCGAAAGCTGGTTGCGCTGCGCCTGCAGGTCCTCGGTGCGCGTCTGGATCTGCTTGCGTTCCGCTTCGAGCGCGGTGAACGCCGCGACGTCCAGGTAGCCCTGCGGCTTCTGGCGGGTTTCGAGCCGCGCGACGACCGAAGGCAGGTCCTTGCGCAGGAGGGCGATATCGAGCATCGCCCGATTCTAATTTGTCACCCGGGAATGATCAGCTGCGTCTGCGTCACCACGGCGCACAGCTTGCCGTCTTCGCGGCGGATCGTCGTCTGCCACACGTGCGTGGTGCGCCCGCGATGCAACGCGACCGACTCGGCCGTCACCACCTCGCCTTCCTTCGCGCCGGCGATGAACTTGGTGCTCGAATCGGTCGTCGTCGTCTTCGCGCCCTCGGGCAGCGACATCACCGTGCCCACCGCGCCCAAAGTGTCGGCGAACGCCATGTACGCGCCGCCGTGGCAGATGCCGCCGGTGGTGCACAGGTCGGGCCGCACTTTCATCTCGGCGAGCACCTTGTCCTCCGACACGGACAAGAGCTTGATGCCCATCAGCCCCGGCAACAGCGGCGCGAGGAACTTCTGCAATGCTTGTGCGTCCGGTTTCGTGCTCATGCGCCCTCCTCGATCGCCTTGTGCAACGCCGCGCGCGCGAGCAGACGAGTGGAATCGAGCGTCGGCAGCGGCGAATTGGCGTCGTTGATGATCAGCGGGATCTCCGTGCAGCCCAGGATCACCGCGTCGCAGCCCTCGGACTTCAGCCGCGTGATCGCCGCCTGGAAGAAATGCACCGACCGCGGCGTGAACTGGCCGTCCACCAGCTCGTCCATGATGAAGTCGTTCATGCGCCGGCGCTCTTCTGCCGGCGGCTTCACGCATTCGAGGCCGAGCGCCTTCAGCTTCGCTGGGTACACGTCGCTGTCCACCAGCCACTTCGTGCCGGTGAGCCCCAGCTTGCGAAAGCCGCGCGCCTTCGCCTGCGTCGCCACCACTTCGGCGATGTGCAGCCACGGCAGCGGCGAGCGCGGCTGCACGTGGTCGAACGCCTGGTGGATCGTGTTGTCGGGGCAGATGAGGAACGCCGCGCCGGCTGCGGCGAGCTTGCCGGCCGACGACAGCATCAACCCGGCGACGCCCGGCATGTCGCCGTCGTCGAGGTGGCGCACGTAGTCGGCCAGCGAGTGCGTGTGCATCGTCACCTCGGGATGCGCATGCGTGCCGAGCGACTTGCCGCCCTCTTCGCAGATCGTGCGATAGCACAGCGCCGCGCCTTCGGCCGAGCAGCCGACGATCCCGATATGCAGCGGCTTTTGCATGTCGCCTCCCTTCAGGCCAGCACCGCGAGCATGTGATGGTACGTGTTGCGCCGGCCGATCGTGCGGAAGCCGCAGCGCTCGTACATGCGCCGGGCGGGGTTTTCCGGGTGGACGGTGAGCGCGACCTGTTTGTACCCGTGCGCGCGCGCCGCGTCGAGCGCCGCGCGCATCAGCGGCTCGCCGAAGCCGCGGCGCTGGAACGGCGCGTCCAGCGCAATGCCGAGCTGCGGCGTGTGCGCATCCACGTACGCCAGGCCGACGTTGTCCGGCAGCAGGCGCGACCAGCACGCGCCCGCGTCGACGCCGTCCACCTGCGCGACCACGCCGGTGTCGCTCGGCCGCCCCCAGTCTTCGGCGTAGATGCGCACGTTCGGGTTGTCGAGGATTTCGATGGGCCGCAAGCCCGCGGGCGGCGGGTCCCACAGCGCCACGTGAAGCCAATGCCAGATCTGTTTCTGGTCGGAAGGAACGAGAGGACGAAATGCAAGTTGCGTCATGTCCCCGGATCGTACGACGACGCGACCCAACGGCGCCTGACGCCGTGCCATCGCGGCGACGCGAAACCGTGGGCACGCAGAAGTTCCTCGATCTCCGGTTCGTCGAGCGCGACCGCGGCGAACTCCTGTGTCCAGCTTTCATGACCGATGACATAACGCAGCCGCATCGTCGTGATGCCATTCGTGCGCTCGACATGGTCGACCGTCAGTTGCGCCGGCCCTGCGCTGCCTTGCCAGCCGGCGGGCATCGTGCGCAAGGCTTCGGCGTCCTGGCGCTCGACGAGAAGCACACCGCCCGCCTTGCAATGCCGCGCCGCGCAAGCAATGAACGCATTGCGTACGAGCGGATCGAAATGGTTCACGAGCGAGCTGGCAAGCAGCACGACGTCGAAGTGCTGCGGCAGCGCGAGGTTCTCGACGTCGGCTTCGACCGCTTGCACGCCGATCGGCAGGTGGCGCAGCATGTCCGGCGAGTTGTCGACGCACGTGGGCACGACACCCATCGCGAGCAAGACGCGCGTGAGGCGGCCGGTGCCGCAGCCGAGTTCGAGCAATGTCGCACCCGCATGCAGGCAGTCGCGCACCGCGTCGAGTTCGCCGAGATACGGCAGCTGCCGGTACAGCTCCACCGAACAACCGTCGCGCGCCTGCGCGCCCGGGCCGCTGCCGCGGAAGATCATTCGATCTCCACCTCGCCCTCGATTTCCACCGGGATGTCGAACGGCAGTTCGGCCAGGCCCACTGCGCTGCGTGCGTGCGCGCCACGTTGGGCACCGAACACGTCGACGATCAGCTCGGTGAACCCGTTGATCACCGCGGGCTGCCGGTTGAAGCCCGGCGCGGAGTTCACCATGCCGAACACGCGCGTCCACGCTGCGATGCGATCGAGGCTGCCGAGCTCGCGTTGCAAGCTGCCGAGGATCGCGAGCCCGGTCAGCCGCGCAGCGTGATAGGCCTGCTCCGGCGTGACGTCGCGCCCCACCTTGCCGAGCGGTTGCGCGAGCGAGCCGTCGGCTTCGGTCGGCCCGTGCCCCGAGAAGATCGCGCGCTTGCCGCGCACGCGCACCCACGGGAACGGCAGCTTGGCGCCGGGCGGCAGTTGCAGCGGCTGCGGGATCGCGAGCCCGAGTTCGGCGATGCGGTCTTCGATGCGGCTCAATGCGCCAGCACCTGCCACGCGATGCACGCGCAGGACAACCAGCCCGCGGTGAATGCCAGTGTCCGCACCCACGGCCAGCCCGCGGTGTAGGCGACGGCGTGCAG
>DATBPW010000422.1:0-10761 GCA_036561125.1 Ramlibacter sp.
CTCGGCAAGTGGTGGCAACTCGTCGCCGCCACCGCCTTCATGGCCACTTTCGTCACCGCTTTCGCGCTGCTCACCGATGCCCTGCGCGACGCGATGGACCCGAAGCTTCGCTGAAGTTCACTGCAACAGCCGGACGCAGAAGCCGCAGAAACTACGCAGAAGACGCAGAAAAGAAATTTCCGAATGAATTCTTCTGCGCTTTCTGCGAGATTTCTGCGGCTTCTGCGTCCTGAAACTGATTTGATGCCCCCATGGACCAATTGATCGAAGTGCGCGACCTCAAGGTCGGTTTCAACATCGGCGGCGAGATTCACGAAGCCGTGCGCGGCGTGAGTTTCGACGTGCCGGCGAACACCACGGTGGCGCTCGTGGGCGAGTCGGGCAGCGGCAAGAGCGTGAGCGCGATGAGCATCATGCGGCTGCTGCCGGAGAACGCCGTCGTCGACCCGCGGTCGAAGGTGATCTGGGAAGGCGGCAAGGACCTGCTGAAGTGTTCGCAGGAAGACATGCGCCGCATGCGCGGCAAGGACATGTCGGTCGTCTTCCAGGAGCCGATGTCCTCGCTCAACCCGGTGATGACGGTGGGCGAGCAGGTCGCCGAAGTGCTGCGCATGCACACGCCGCTCGATGCCAGGGGCATTCGCGACCGCACCCTGGAGCTGCTCACCGAAGTCGGCATCCCCGAGGCGAAGGCGCGCCTGAACGCGTACCCGCACGAGCTGTCGGGCGGCCAGCAGCAGCGCGTGATGATCGCGATCGCGATCGCGTGCGAGCCCAAGCTGCTCATCGCCGACGAGCCGACCACCGCGCTGGACGTCACCGTGCAGCGGCAGATCATCAACCTGATGGCGAAGCTGCAGGAAAAGCACAAGATGAGCATGCTGTTCATCAGCCACGACCTCGCGCTCGTCGGCGAAGTCGCCAGCCAGGTGATCGTGATGCGGCATGGCGTGGTGAAGGAAGCGGGCGTGTCCGAACAGATCTTCAGCGCGCCGAAGGACGCCTACACGCGCGCGCTGCTCGCCTGCCGCCCGCGCCTGGACACGCGGCCCAGGCGCCTGCCGGTCATCGACGACATCGTGAACAACCGCCCGCTCGTCACCGAACAGCGCCAGCCGCGCCCCGTCGACGGGCCCGCGCTGATCGAAGTGCAGGGGCTGTCGAAGGTCTACAAGCTCAAGACGGGCCTGTTCCAGCGCAAGTCGCTCGTCGCCGTGAAAGACGCCGACTTCGTGTTGCACAAGGGCCGCACGCTCGGCGTGGTGGGCGAGTCGGGCTCGGGCAAGACGACGGTGGGCATGATGCTCACGCGCCTGACGGACGCGAGCGGCGGCCGCATCATGTTCGAGGGCCACGACCTCGCGCAGCTCGAAGGCAAGGCGCTGCGGCCCTACCGCCCGCGCATCCAGATCATCTTCCAGAACCCATACGCCAGCCTCAACCCGCGCTTCACCGTCGGCCGCATCCTGATGGAGCCGATGCGCATCCACGGCATCGGCGCCGACGACAACGAGCGCGCGAAGCTCGCGCTCGGCTGGCTCGATCGCGTCGGCCTGCCCGCGACCGCGTTCGGCAAGTACCCGCACGAATTCTCGGGTGGCCAGCGCCAGCGCATCGCGATCGCGCGCTGCCTGACAATGCGGCCCGAGATCATCATCTGCGACGAAAGCGTGAGTGCGCTCGACGTCAGCGTGCAGGCCACGGTGCTGAACCTGCTGCTCGACCTGCAGGACGAGTTCGGCCTGACGTACGTGTTCATCAGCCACGACCTCGCGGTGGTGAAGTACATGGCCGACGACATCCTGGTGATGAACAAGGGCGAGATCGTCGAGCGCGGCAGCTCCGAGGCGATCTACGCCAACCCGCAGCATCCGTACACCCAGCAGTTGCTCGCCGCGATTCCGCGCGGCTATGCAGCGCAGGCAACCGCCTGACGCACGCCTTTTACCGGGAAGGGGAGACGCAATGACCATGAAGATGGCCGCGGCCGCGTTGGCGCTTGCGGCGTTCGCACTCAACGCGCCGGCAGCGACGGCGCCCAAGCCCGTCGCGGCGAAACAGCCTGCCGCTGGCGCGGTGGACGTGCCGATCCCGCGCATCCCGTACACGAAGTTCGTCCTGAAGAACGGCCTGACGGTGCTCGTGCACGAGGACCACAAGCTGCCGATCGTCGCGGTGAACACGTGGTACCACGTGGGCTCGAAGAACGAGAGGGCGGGCAAGACCGGCTTCGCGCATTTGTTCGAGCACCTGATGTTCAGCGGCAGCGCCAACTTCGACAAGACGTACCTCGCGGCGATGTCGGCGGTCGGCGCGACGGACATGAACGGCACGACCAACGAGGACCGCACGAACTATTTCGAGAACGTGCCGACGTCGATGCTCGACTACGCGCTGTTCGCGGAGAGCGACCGCATGGGCCACCTGCTCGGCGTGCTGGACCAGAAGAAGCTGGACCTGCAGCGCGGCGTGGTGCAAAACGAGAAGCGCCAGCGCGAAAACGAGCCCTACGGCGTCGCCGAAGAGCAGATCGTGACCAACACCTATCCGGCGGGCCACCCTTACTCGTGGCCCGTGATCGGCTCGATGAAGGACCTCGATGCGGCGTCGATGGACGACGTGCGCGACTGGTTCAAGTCCTACTACGGGCCGAACAACGTCGTCGTCGTGCTCGCCGGTGACATCACGCCCGAGGTCGCGAAGCAGAAGGTCGAGAAGTACTACGGCGACATCCCGCCCACGCCGCCGGTCGCGCGGCAGGAAGCGTGGGTCGCGAAGATGAAGGGCACGCACCGCGGCATGGTGCAGGACCGCGTGCCGCAAACGCGCATCTACCGCACATGGAACGTGCCGGGCGCGTACACGCCCGAAGAGCCGCTGCTCGATCTCGCGGCGCGCATCCTCGGCGGCGGCAAGACGTCGCGCCTGTACAAGCGGCTCGTTTTTCGTGACCAGGTCGCGAGCAGCGTCAGCGCCGACAACGACTCGAGCGAGATCGGCGGCCAGTTTCGCCTGACGCTCACCGCACGCCCCGGCGCCGACGTGCGCAAGATGGAGCAGGCCGCGGCGCAGGAGGTGCAGGCCCTGCTGCGGAGCGGGCCTACGGCCGAGGAACTGCAACTCGCGCGCACGATGATCCTCGCGCAGTACGCGCGCGGCATGGAGCGCATCGGCGGCTTCGGCGGCAAGAGCGACACGCTCGCACGCTGCACCACGTTCACCGGCAATCCCGATTGCTACCTCGATTCGATCCGCCGCATCAAGGAAGCCACACCCGCGAGCATCCACAAGGTGCTGGTCGACTGGCTGAGCGACGGCGACTACATCCTCGAAGTGCAACCGTACCCGGACGTCGAAGCCGGCGGCAAGGGTTTCGATCGCAAGGCGGGCGTCGCCGCCGGCGAGCCGCAGACGCTCAAGATGCCGGCCCTCGACCGGTTCACGTTGTCCAACGGCCTGCACGTGCTGGTCGCGCAGCGCCACGAGGCGCCGGTCGTGAACTTCTCGCTGCTGGTCGACAGCGGCTACGCGTCGGACCCGCAGGATCTCCCGGGGCTCGCGTCGCTCACGCTGCGCATGATGGAAGAGGGCACGCCGACGCGGCCGGCCACGAAGATCAACGAGGAGCTCGAGTCGCTCGGCGCGAAGCTCGCGACGCGCACGAACCTCGACGGCGCGTTCGTCGACCTCAACGTGCTCAAGGCGACGATGCCGCGCGCACTCGACGTGTATTCGGACGTGATCCTGCACCCCGCGTTCGTCCCCGCCGATTTCGAGCGTGTGCGCCGCCAGCGGCTCGCGCAGATCCTCGAGGAGAAATCGGACCCGCAGGACATCGCGTTCCGCCTGTTCCCGGTGCTGCTGTACGGCAAGGGGCATGCGTATGCGCGGCCGTTCTCCGGCACGGGGACGGAAGATGCGGTCAAGCGCATGACGCGCGACGACCTGCTGAAGTACCACCGCACCTGGTTCCGCCCGAACAATGCGACGCTGATCGTCGTCGGCGACACAAGCGCGGCCGAACTCAAGCCGCTGCTCGACAAGGCGTTCGCCGGCTGGGCGCGCGGCGATGTGCCGGTGAAGAACGTCGCGACCGTGCAGCCGCCGGCCAGGCCCGTCGTGTACCTCGTCGACCGTCCCGGCTCGCTGCAAAGCGAGATCGTCGGGGCGCAGGTCGCGAAGCCCGCCGATGCGACCGAGCTGGTGCAGATGCAATTGGTCAACTCCGTTTTCGGCGGCGCGTTCAGCTCGCGCATGAACATGAACCTGCGCGAGGACAAGCACTGGTCGTATGGCGTGTTCAGCGCATTGGTGCGCGCCGCCGGCCAGCGTCCGCTGGTCTCGATCTCGCCGGTGCAGACCGACAAGACCGTCGAAGCGATGCAGGAGCTGGTGAAGGAATACGCCGGCATCGCGGGCGCGCGGCCGATCCAGCCCGCGGAACTGAAGGCGATGCAGGAGAAGGAAACGCTCGCGTTGCCGGGCCGCTTCGAGACCGATGCGCAACTCACGGCGGCGTATGCCGACATCGTGCAGTACAAGCTGCCGCCCGATTACTACACGCGCTTCACGCCGACCGCGCTCGCGTTCACACCCGACCAGGCGAACGCGCTCGCCAGGCGCATGATCCTGCCGGACCACCAGGTGTGGCTCGTGGTGGGTGACTTGTCGAAGGTCGAGGCCGGCATCCGCGCCTTGAACATCGGCGACGTGCACGTGATCGACGCCGACGGGAACCCGGTGCGATGAGAAGTCCTGCTGTACGCGCAGCGCTCGCGGCGCTCCTGGTCGGGTTCGCCTCGCTCGCGGCGCATGCCGCGCCCGATCCGCAGGAAACGCAGAAGCTCCACGCGCTGTTCGACGCGTCGTGGGAAGACGCGATGCGGCGCTTCCCCGACTGGGCGACGGAGCTGGGCGACCTGCGCTACAACGACCGCTGGCCCGACCTGTCGGCGGCCGGACGCGCGGCAGCGGACCAGCAAGTGCGCGACGAACTCGCGCAGGCGCGCGCGATCCATCGCGAGCGCCTCTCGCCGGACGACCAGGTCTCGCTCGACGTCTTCGTCCAGATGCAGAAGGACCAGGTCGACGGGCAGGCCTTCCGGGGCTACCGCTCGATGACCATCGGCGCGCTCGGCGGCCCGCAGTCGCAGCTGGCCGACATGGTCAACCGGGCGCCGATGAACAACGCGCTGCAAGCGCAGCAATTGCTCGCGCGCTTCGCGGCGTATCCGAAGCTCGTGGACCAGCAGATCGCGCAGCTGCGCGAAGGGCTGGCGACCGGCTGGGTGCCGGCGCGCGACGTGCTGGGCCGCGCGACGTCGCAGATCGACAAGCAGCTGGCGCCGGCAATGGAAGACAGCGCGTGGTACGAAGCGTTCAGGAACATCAAGGGCGACGTGCCCGCACCCGAGCGCGAGCGGTTGCAGGCGGCCGCGCGCGAATCGATCGCGCGCGACGTGGTCCCTGCTGTTCGCAAGCTGCGCGCGTTCATCGTGGGCGAACTCGAGCCGAAGGCGCCCGCGGAAGGCGCTCTCGCCAACTATCCCGGCGGTGTGCAGGTCTACGACTGGCTGGTGCGCTCGCGGACCACGACGTCGCTGAGTGCGAAGCAGGTCCACGAGATCGGCGTGCGCGAACTCGCGAGCGTCCATGCCGACATGGAAGCCGTCATGCGCCAGGCGAAGTTCGAGGGCGGCTTCGCGCAGTTCGTGCACTACCTGAACACGGACCCGAAGTTCTTCTACACGAACAGCGCCGACCTGCTGGCCGGCTACCGCTCGATCGGCAAGCGCCTCGACGCCGAGCTGCCGCGCTTTTTCGCCGAACTGCCGCGTGCGCCGTGGGGCGTGCGCGCGATGCCGGCATTCCGCGGGCCCGACGCCGCCGAGTACTACGATCGACCGGCCGCCGACGGGTCGCGCGCCGGCTATTTCAATGCGAATGCGCTCGCGTTCGCCTCGCGGCCCAAGTGGGGCATGGCCACGCTCACGGCGCACGAGGCCGTGCCCGGCCATCACCTGCAGATCGCCCGCGCGCAGGAGATCAAGGGCCTGCCGAAATTCCGGCGCTACTCGTGGTACGTTGCGTACGGCGAAGGCTGGGCCGTGTACGCCGAGACGCTGGCGCGCGAGATGGGCATCTATGACGACCCGTACAGCCTGTTCGGCCACCTGCAATACCGCGCGTTCCGCGCGGCCCGGCTCGTCGTCGACACGGGCATCCACTCGATGGGCTGGACGCGGCAGCGGGCGATCGACTTCATGGTCGACCAGACCGGCATGGATCGCGGCTTCGTCTCGGCCGAGGTGGATCGTTACGTCTCCGACCCCGGCCAGGCCCTCGGCTACATGATCGGCGCGCTCGAGTTCAAGAAGCTGCGCGAGCGCGCGAAGTCGAAGCTGGGCGACCGCTTCGACCTGCGGCGCTTCCACAACGTGGTGCTCGACAGCGGGCCGCTGCCGCTGGACGTGCTGGACAAGCTCGTCGACGAATGGATCGCGCGCGAGCAGGCGCCCGCGCACTGACGTTCATTTCATCTCGAACGCCGGCAGCTTCTTCGCGACGCGCTCGTTCTTCAGCGTCTGGTACACGGGAAGGCCGCCGGCGTACTTCGGGTAGTCCTCGCCCTGGATCAGCGGGCGCAGGTAGCGCTTGCACTTCTCCGTGATGCCGAAGCCTTCGGCCGTGATGAAGTCGCGCGGCATGAACTTCTCGACGTTGGCCACTTTCGCGAGCGGCGCCATGCCGACCTTGTAGCGATAGGGCCGGTCGCTCACGCGGTCGATCGTCGGCATCACGGCGTTGTGGCCCTTCAGCGCGAGCTTCACCGCCGCCGTGCCGAGTTCGTACGCCTGCTTCACGTCGGTCTTCGAAGCGATGTGCCGCGCCGCGCGCTGCAGGTAGTCGGCCACGGCCCAGTGGAACTTGTACCCGTGCGCGTCCTTCACCATGTTCGCGACCACCGGCGCTGCGCCGCCGAGCTGCGCGTGGCCGAACGCGTCCTTCGTGCCTTGTTCCGCGATGAACTTGCCGCCGGGGTAGTGGCAGCCTTCGGACACGACCACCGTCACGTAGCCGTGCTTCTTCACGAGGGCCTCGACGCGCGCGAGGAATTTCTTCTCGTCGAATTCGATTTCCGGGAACAACACGATGACGGGGATGCCGTGGTCCTCGATCAGCCCGCCGGCCGCGGCGATCCAGCCCGCGTGGCGGCCCATCACCTCGAGCACGAACACCTTGGTCGAAGTCTTCGCCATCGAGCGCACGTCGAACGATGCCTCGAGCGCGGAGACCGCCACGTACTTCGCCACCGAGCCGAAGCCCGGGCAGCAATCGGTGATCGGCAAATCGTTGTCGACGGTCTTGGGCACGTGGATCGCCTGGATCGGGTAGCCCAACACTTCGGACAGCTGCGACACCTTGAAGCACGTGTCGGCGGAATCGCCGCCGCCGTTGTAGAAGAAGTAGCCGATGTCGTGCGCCTTGAACACTTCGATCAGGCGCTCGTACTCGCGCTTGTTCGCCTCGAGCGACTTGAGCTTGTAGCGGCACGAGCCGAACGCGCCCGACGGCGTGTAGCGCAGCGCCGCGATCGCCGCGGCCGACTCCTTGCCCGTGTCGATCAGGTCTTCGGTGAGCGCGCCGATGATGCCGTTGGCGCCCGCATAGACCTTGCCGATCCTGTCCTTGTTCGCGCGCGCCGCCTGGATCACGCCGCACGCGGACGCGTTGATCACGGCCGTGACGCCGCCGGACTGCGCGTAGAACGCGTTCTTCTTTTTCGTTGCCATGGGAATGTTGACTCCAAAGGAATTCAGGACGCAGAAGTCGCAGAAACTTCCAGAAAACGCAGAAAAGAGAAATTTCTATTGAATTCCTTCCGCACCTTCTGCGAAGTTTCTGCGTTTTCTGCGTCCGGCTGTTGAATTGACGATCAATCCTCGAGCGCCCGCGTCACCACCTCACGCACGTCATTGGACAAATCCGGCTTCGCGGCCACACGCGCGATTGCCTCGCGCGCGGCGGTGCGCTGCGGCTCGGCGAGCTTGCGCCAGCGGTCCATCGCACGCGCCAGGCGCGACGCGACCTGCGGGTTGATCGCATCGAGCTCGATGACGCGATCGCTCCAGAACACGTAGCCCGCCGCATCGCTGCGGTGGAACGCGCCCGGGTTCGCGCTGCAGTACGAGAAGACGAGGCTGCGCGCGCGGTTCGGGTTGCGGATGTTGAAGTCGGGGTGCTGCATCAGCTGCTTGACGACGCCGAGCACGTTGCCGCCGCGGTCGGGCTGGCCGGCCTGCAGCGCGAACCACTTGTCGATCACCAGCGCCTCGTGCTTGAACAGCGCGTGGAACCGGGCGAGCGCTTGCTGCGCGAGCTCGTGGCCGCTCACGACCAGCGCCGTCAGCGCGTTGAAGCGGTCGGTCATGTTGCCCGCATCCTTGAAACGCTGCAAAGCCTTGCCGGGCCACACCGGGTCGCCCGACTTGCGCGCGGCGACGCACAGGTTGCACAGCGCCAGTCCCGCGAGCGCGCGCCGGCCGGCCGCTTGCGGCTCGGGCACGTACGCGCCCGTGTCCTTGTTCTCTTCGTACGCCTGTTCCCAGTCGCCCTGCAGAGCGATGGCGAGTTGCTCGCGCATGCCTTCGCGCACCGCGTGCACCTGCTGGGGATCGACGACGTCGAGCTGCTCGGCAATGTACGTTTCCGACGGCAGCGTCAGCACCAGGTCCTTGAACGCGGCGTCGAGCGCCGGGTGGCGCAGCACGCTGCGCATCGCGCCGGTGAATGCGTCGTCCAGCCTGACGTCGTTCTTCGTCAGGCCGGGTTCCTTCAGCAACGCCAGCGCGCGATTGAGCGCAAGGCGCTGGCCCGCTTCCCAGCGGTTGAACGGGTCGGCGTCGTGCGCCAGCAGCGTGAGCAGCTGTTCGTCGGCGAAATCGCAATCGAGCACCACCGGCGCCGAGAAGCCGCGCAGCAGCGACGGCACGGGCTCGGCGGGCAGGCCGCTGAACGTGAGCGTCTCGCTTTGCTGCGTGAGCACGTGCATGCCGCTCGCCAGCTCCTGGCCGTCGTTGCCGACCAGGCCGTACGCGACCGGGATGACGAACGGCTCCTTGGTCGCCTGGCCCGGCGTGGGCGGGCACGTTTGCGTCAGCGTGAGCTTGTACATGCCCGCATCGGCGATCCACTGGCCCACGGCCTTGATGCGCGGCGTGCCCGATTGCGAATACCAGCGCTTGAACTGCTCCAGATGCAAAGCGAGCTGCGAGCCGGGATTCGCATCGGCGATCGCCTGCGCGAAGTCGTCGCACGTCACGGCCTGGCCGTCGTGGCGCTGGAAGTACAAATCCATGCCCTTGCGGAACCCGTCGCGCCCGACGAGTGTCTGCTGCATGCGCACGACCTCGGCGCCTTTTTCGTACACCGTGACGGTGTAGAAATTGTTGATCTCCAGGTACTGGTCGGGGCGCACCGGGTGAGCCATCGGGCCCGCGTCTTCGGGGAACTGCGCGGTGCGCAGCACGCGCACGTCCTCGATGCGCTTGACCGCGCGCGCCGACGCTTCGCCGGCGAGGTCCATGCTGAATTCCTGGTCGCGAAAGACCGTGAGGCCTTCCTTGAGCGACAGCTGGAACCAGTCGCGGCAGGTGATGCGGTTGCCCGTCCAGTTGTGGAAGTACTCGTGGCCGACGACGGACTCGATGTTCATGAAGTCCATGTCGGTGGCCGTGGCCTGCGAGGCCAGGACGTACTTCGTGTTGAAGACGTTCAGGCCCTTGTTCTCCATCGCGCCCATGTTGAAGTCGCTGGTGGCGACGATCATGAAGCGGTCCAGGTCCAGCGACAGGCCGAAGCGCGCCTCGTCCCACGCGACCGACTTCATCAGCGCGTTCATCGCGTGCTCGGTCTTGTCGAGGTCGCCGGCGCGCACGTACACCTGCAGCAGGTGCTCCTTGCCGGAGCGCGCGGTGATGCGCTGTTCGCGCGCGACGAGCTGGCCGGCCACGAGCGCGAAGAGATAGCTGGGCTTCCTGAACGGGTCGACCCATTTCGCGAAGTGGCGGCCGTCGTCGAGATCGCCTTCGTCGACGAGGTTGCCGTTGGACAGCAGCACCGGGTACTTCTGCTTGTCGGCGCGGATCAGTACCGTGTACGACGCCATCACGTCCGGCCGGTCGAGGAAGTAGGTGATGCGCCGGAAGCCCTCGGCCTCGCACTGCGTGAAGAACGAGTCGTTGCTCGTGTACAGCCCCGACAGCGTGGTGTTCTTCGCGGGGATGCAGGTGGTGAAGATCTCCAGCTCGAAGGGCTCGTCACCTTCGGGCAGGTTCTCCAGCACGAGCTTGCCGTCTTCCATCTTGAACGACGTGCCCTGGCCGTTGACCAGCACGCGCGCGAGGTTCAGCTCGTCGCCGTCCAGGCGCAGCGGCTGGCGCCCGGCCTCGCCGTTGCGCCGCATCTTCATGCGATTGAGCACGCGCGTCTTCTGGGGATCGAGGTCGAACGTGAGTTCGACCGAATCGATCCAGTACGCGGGCGGCCGGTAGTCGGCGCGGTTGACGATGGTGTCGTGTCCTTCACGCATGCTCATACCCCTTGTTTCAGGCTGGCCTCGATGAACGGGTCGAGGTCGCCGTCCAGCACCTTCTGGGTGTTGGAGATTTCGACGTTGGTGCGCAGGTCCTTGATGCGGCTCTGGTCCAGCACGTAGCTGCGGATCTGGTGGCCCCAGCCCACGTCGGTCTTCGTCGCTTC
>DATBPW010000423.1:0-7505 GCA_036561125.1 Ramlibacter sp.
CAGCGGCGGCCCGGCGAGGAACGCGCGCGACCGGCCGCGCACCATCACCACGATATCGCTCAGGCCCGGCATGTACGCGCCACCCGCCGTGCCCGAGCCGTGCTGCACCGTGATCACCGGAATCCCCGCGGCCGACAGCAGTGCAAGGTTGCGGAACAACGCGCCGCCGTGCACGAAGCCTTCGACGCGATAGCGCATCAGGTTGGCGCCCGCGCTTTCCACGAGGTGCAGGAACGGCAGCTTGTTTTGCAGCGCGATCTCCTGCACGCGCAGGATCTTGTCCAGGCCCATCGCCTGGATCGCGCCGGCTTCGATGCCCGAGTCGCTCGCGACGATCATGCAGCGCGTACCCGAGACGAAGCCGATGCCCGCGACGATGCCCCCGCCGGTAACGGACTCGCTCGCCTCCTTCGTATCCTGCAGGTAACCCGCGAGCGAACACAGCGGCACGTAGGGCGTGCCGGGGTCGAGCAGCAGCGCCACGCGTTCGCGCGGCAGCAGTTGCCCGCGCTTGTCGAACACCGGCTTCGATTTCGCCGACGCGGCGGCGGCACGCCCCTCGAGCGCTCGCAATTGCGCGATGCGCTCGAGCATTGCCGCGCGCCGCTGCTGCGCGGCGTCGCCCGCGGGATTCCATGAAGAAGTGAAGCTGCCCATGGGGGTCACCGGATGAAAAGCGCCAGCGCGGCGTCGGCGAGCTGGTCGAGCGATGCGCCCTTGCGCCGGTCGTACCACTGCGCGGACCAGTTGAGCGCACCGAAGATCAACAGGCGCGCCAGCTTCACGTCCGCCTTCAATTTGCCGCTCGCATGCAGCGCGGCGAGCACCGGCACCCACGCCGACTCGTATTCGCTTTGCAGGTCGGCGATGGCCCGGCGTTGCGCGGACGTGAGCGAACGCGCCTCATACAGCATCACCGGGATGAAATCGCTGCCCGGCCCGAGCAGCACGTCGAAATGATTGCGCACCAGCACATGCAGGCGTTGCGACGGTGCGGCGCGGTCACCCGCGACTTCGAGCGCGAGTTGCTGACGGTCGATCGCGTTGCGCATGCCCTCTTCCATCACGGCGAACAGCAACGCGCCCTTGCTTTCGAAGTGGTAGAACGGCGAGCCGCTTTGCATGCCCGCGGCCGCCGCGATGTCGCGCGTGCTCGTCGCATGGAAGCCCTTCTTGCGAAACAGCCTCGCCGCCGAATGCAGCACCTCGCGCCGGCGATTGCCGTCGTCGAGCTCCTCGCGCGTCTTGCGCGGGCGCCCGCGCGGCCGCTTCGCGGCGAGCAGGGGGCGTGCGGGCATGTCCATGGATGGGCATCGTGCCAGAACGCCCGATTTTCAGCAAGCACGCGCTTGGTGAAATTAAATCGCATGGCGCCGATGCCCCCGCCCGGCGCGTTCAACGGCACAATCGCGGTTTCGTTGGAGCAGAAGCCATGAAGAAAAAAAGAAGTGGCCTCCTCGGCGCGCCCGCCGCCGCCGCGCTCTGCGCGATGCACACCGCGGCATTTGCCGCGCCGGACGTGCAGGTGGCCAGCCTGGCCGACCTGACACTCGAACAGCTCAGCAATATCGAGGTGACTTCCGTTTCGGGCCGCGCCGAAAGCCTGCAGGACGCGCCGGCGTCGATCTACGTGATCACGAACGACGACATCCGCCGCTCGGCGGCGCGCAACCTGGCCGATGCGCTGCGGCTCGCGCCCAACCTGCAGGTTGCCAGCCTCAATTCGGGCCAGTACGCGGTCAGCGCGCGCGGCTTCAACAACGCGATCGGCAACAAGCTGCTGGTGCTCATCGACGGCCGCACGGTGTATTCGCCGCTGTTCTCCGGCGTGTTCTGGGACATGAACGACGTCATGCTCGAGGACGTCGACCGCATCGAGGTCATCAGCGGCCCGGGCGGCACGCTGTGGGGCGCGAACGCCGTCAACGGCGTGATCAACGTGATCACGAAATCGGCGCAGGCCACGCAGGGCACGCTCATCACCGCGATGCGTTCGGGCGGCGGAGGCTACGAGGCGGCGCGCTACGGCGGCACGCTGGCCAACGGCGCCGCATGGCGCGCCTACGGCATGGCGATGGACCGCACCAACACGTTCCGTGCCGACCACGTCGCGCGGGCGGACGCCGCGGGCAAGCGGCAGGGCGGCTTCCGCTTCGACGGCGAGACGGGCGCCAACCGCTACACGCTGCAAGGCGATGCGTACGAAGGCGGCAAGGACCCCGCCAACAACCTCGCGCCGCGCATGTCGGGCGGCAACGTGCTCGCGCGCTGGGACGGCATCTTCGAATCGGGTGCGCGCTACAAGGTGCAGGCCTACCTGGACTACAGCGCGCGCGACGACCTGACGTTGTTTCGCGACCGCGCGAGCACGGCCGACGTGCAAGTCACGCACGAGCCCCTGCTGCCGCGCGGCCACCAGCTGCTGTGGGGTTTCGGCTACCGCGAAACGAAGGGCAGCGACGACCCGAGCGCCAGCGTGGTGTTCATTCCCGCCGACAAGACCTTGCGCTGGGCGAACGTGTTCGCGCAGCACCAATGGAATTTCCGCGAACGCTGGGAGCTGACGACCGGTGCGAAGCTCGAGAGCAACGTGTACACCGGCACGGAATTCATGCCGAACCTGCGCCTGTCGTACCGGCATTCGCCGCAATCGATGACGTGGGCTGCCGCTTCGCGTGCCGTGCGCGCACCGTCGCGCCTCGACCGAGAGTTCCACCTGCCCGGCAGGGCGCCTTACCTGATCGACGGCGGGCCCGGCTTCACGTCCGAGATCGCCAACGTCTACGAGATCGGCCACCGCGCCCACATCGGCGAGCAGGCCAGCTACTCGGTCACGCTGTTCCGCCAGCAGTACACGCACCTGCGCAGCGGCACGGCCACGGTGCCCGCGATGATCACCAACCAGATCGAAGGCCACGTGGACGGCGTCGAAGCGTGGGGCTCGTGGCAGGTGAGGCGCAACTGGCGCCTGTCCGCCGGAGTGCTCGCGCTGCACGAGAGGCTGGCCAGCACGCGCAGCACGCCGGACCCGACGGGCGTCGCGAGCCTGGGCAACGACCCGCACAGCCAGTGGAGCCTGCGCTCCAGCCACAACCTTTCCAACGGCGAGTTCGACGTCATCGTGCGGCACGTCGGCAGCCTGCCGTCGCCGGTGGTGGCGCAGTACACCGCCGTCGACATGCGCTTTGCCTGGCACGTGTCGCCGCAACTCGAGCTCGCGGTGATGGGGCAGAACATGTTCGACCCGCGCCATGTCGAATTCAACGCCGTGTCGGCGGCGAGCGAGATCGAGCGCCGCCTGTTCGTCAAGGCCACCTGGCGGATGTAAGGAGCGCGCTTGGGGCCGAGCATGCATTCCCGCCGCGTCCTGTGCCTCGCCGCGCTGTCGGCGCTGTTCGCGCGCGCGCATGCGCAGCCGGCCGCGACCACCGCCGCTGCGGTGAAGGCGGCGTTCCTCTACAAGTTCCCGTCGTTCGTCGATTGGCCGCCCGGCGTCTTCCAGCGCCCGAACCAGCCGCTGGTGATCGGCGTCGTGGGCGACGACACCCTGGCCGCCGACCTGGAGCAGATGGTGGCGGGGCGCACCACCGATGGCCGGGCCGTCACCGTGCACCGCGTGGCCGACGCGGCGTCGGCGGCCGGCGTCCACGTGCTCTACATCGCACGTCGCAGCGACGCGCGCCTGCAGGACTTCATCGCCGCGGTGCCGGGCCCGGTGCTCATCGTCACCGAACAGCCCGGCGCATTGCAGCTGGGCAGCGTCCTGAACTTCGCGGAAGACGGCAGCCGGATGCGCTTCTCGGCGTCGCTGGTTTCGGCGGCGTCGCGCAAACTCAAACTCAGCGCGCGCCTGCTCGCGGTGGCGGAATCCGTGGAAGGCCACAACTCGTGATGCGGCCGGCCCGCTCCATCCGCCGCAAACTGCTGCGCGTGCTCGCGATCACGACGCTGGTGGCGCTGGCGATCGCGGGCGCGGCGCTCGCCATGGTCAACGTCCGCACGCGCGCCACCGCGATCCGCGAAGACCTCGTCACGCAGGCCGACATCCTCGGGCTCGCGAGCAGCGCGGCGCTGGCGTTCGACGATCGCCGCGTGGCCCTCGAGAACCTGCGCGTGCTGCGGGCCAAGCCCGATGTCGTCGGCGCGGCGCTGTACACGGCAGGCGGCGACGTGTTCGCGTCGTACAAGGCCGAGGACGACGCCGAACTGCCGCCGCATCCCGGCGCCGACGGCGCGAAATTCGATCGCGAGTACATCCGCGTCGACCGCCCGGTCATGGCGAACCACGAACGCATCGGCTCGGTCTACATCCAGGCGCGGCATGAACTGGTGCCGCGCGCGCTCGCCTACCTCGGCGTGCTCGCGGTCGTGCTCGGAGCGAGCCTCGCCGTTGCGCTGCTGCTGTCGAACCGGTTGCTGGCGCGCGCGACCGCCCCCCTGCTGGGCATCGGCGACGTCGCGCGGCGCGTGAAGGAAGGCCACTTCGACCAGCGCGCGCAACGCGCGAGCGACGACGAGATCGGCGAGCTGGCCGACGCGTTCAACGCCATGCTGGACGAACTTGCGCAGCGCGCGCGCACGCGCGAAGCCGCGCTCGACGCGCTGCGCGTGAGCGAGGAGCGCTACCAGCTCGCCGTGCGCGGATCGAGCGCCGGCCTGTGGGACTGGGACATCCGGACGGACACGATGCTGTTCTCGCCGCGCTTTCGCGCGCTGCTCGGCTACGACGAATCCGAGTTCCCCAACGTGCGATCGTCGTTCACCGACGTCGTCCACGAGGCCGATCGCGATGCGACGGCCCGCGCGCTCAGCGACCACTTGCAGCACGACGAGCCGTATTCGGCGGAAATCCGGCTGCGCCTGAAGTCGGGCGAGTGGCGCTGGTTCCACGTCACCGGCATGGCGCAGAAGGACGCGCTGGGCAACCCGTTCCGCATGGCCGGCTCCATCATCGACGTGACCGAGCGCAAGCATGCCGAGCAGGTGCTGCACGACGCGAACCGCGCCAAGGACGAATTCATCGCGACGCTCGCGCACGAGCTGCGCAACCCGCTCGCGCCGATCCGCACCGGCCTGGACATCCTGCGCGTGGACCGCGCCAACGGCGACGCATCGGCGCGCGCGCGCGAGACGATGGAGCGCCAGCTCGCGCACATGATCCGCCTGATCGACGACCTGCTGGACATCTCGCGCATCAACAGCGGCAAGATCCGCCTGGAGAAATCGCGCATCCGCCTCGCCTCGGCGATCGAGAGCGCGGTCGAGGCCAGTCGCCCCGCGCTCGACGCGCGCGGGCACGAGCTCGCGGTCGAAATGCCCGCGCGCGACATCGAGCTGATCGCCGACGGCACGCGCATCGCGCAGACCGTCGGCAACCTGCTGCTCAACGCCGCGAAGTACACGCCGCCCGGCGGCCACGTGCGGCTGAAGGCGTGGCAGGACGGTGCCTGGGCGGTGATCGAGGTGCGCGACAACGGCGTCGGCATCCCGCCCGAGATGATCCAGTCGATCTTCAACCTGTTCACGCAGGTGGGGCGCACGCTCGAGCGCGCGCAAGGCGGCCTGGGCATCGGCCTGTACCTGGTGCGCAGCCTGGTCGAATTGCATGGCGGCACGGTGAGTGCGTCGAGCGAAGGCACGGGCCGCGGCAGCACGTTCACCGTGCGGCTGCCCTGCATCGTGGCCAGCGCCGTTGCGCAACCGGCGCCGGCGCACGAGCAGCGGATCAGCGGGCCCGCCGGGCTGAAAGTGCTTGTGGTGGACGACAACGTCGATGCCGCGGAGACGCTGTGCACGGTGCTGGAGATGACCGGGCGCACGGCGCGCGCGGTGTACGACGGCGAGTCGGTGCCGCGCGCCGCGCAGGAATTCGAGCCCGACGTCGTGCTGCTCGACATCGGCCTGCCGGGGATGTCGGGCCTCGAAGTGGCGCGGCGGCTGCGCTCGAACCCGCTGTTCGCGCGCCTGGTCATCATCGCCGTGACCGGCTGGGGCGCCGAAGCGGACCGCCACCGCTCGCGCGAAGCCGGTTTCGACGAACACCTGACCAAGCCGGTGGACCTGCAATCGCTCGAGCCGCTGCTCGCGCGGCTTGCGAGACAATAGCGGTTTCCCCCTCCACCGCAGCTCGAGAGCACCGCCATGACTTATCCCAACACCCAACTCTTCATCAACGGCGAATGGCAGGACGCGCAGGACGGGCGCACGCTCGCCGTGTTCAATCCCGCATCGGGCAAGGAGATCGGCCGCGTTTCGCACGCGTCCAAGGCCGACCTCGACCGCGCATTGGCCGCCGCGCAAAAGGGCTTCGAGGTGTGGCGCGACACGCCCGCCATCGAGCGCGCGAAGATCATGCGCCGCGCCGCCGCGCTGATGCGCGAGCGTGCCGGCGACATCGCCGCCGTGCTCACGCAGGAGCAAGGCAAGCCGCTCGCCGAAGCCAAGGGCGAAGCGATGGCCGCCGGCGACATCCTCGAGTGGTTCGGCGACGAAGGCCAGCGCGTCTACGGCCGCATCGTGCCGTCGCGCGGCAACCTCGCGGCGCGGCAGATGGTGCTGAAGGACCCGGTCGGCCCCGTCGCCGCGTTCACGCCGTGGAACTTCCCGATCAACCAGGTGGTGCGCAAGGTCAGCGCGGCGCTCGCATGCGGCTGCTCGATGATCGTCAAGGCGCCGGAAGAAACGCCGGCCGCGCCCGCCGCGCTCGTGAAGGCATTTGCCGACGCAGGCCTGCCGCCCGGCGTGCTGAACCTCGTGTACGGCACGCCGTCCGAGATCTCCGAGTACCTGATCCCGCATCCCGTGATCCGCAAGATCACGTTCACGGGTTCCACGCCGGTGGGCAAGCAGCTGGCCGCGCTCGCGGGCAAGCACATGAAGCGCGTGACGATGGAACTCGGCGGGCACGCGCCCGTGATCGTCTGCGAGGACGCCGACATCGCGCTCGCGGTGAAGGCCTCGGGCGCCGCGAAGTTCCGCAACGCGGGCCAGGTGTGCATCTCGCCGACGCGCTTCCTCGTGCACGAGAGCATCAAGAAGGATTTCGCCGACGCGATGGTCAAGACCGCGCAGGCGCTCAAGGTCGGCGACGGCCTGGCGGAAGGCACGCAGATGGGCCCGCTCGCGAACCCGCGCCGCATGACCGCGATGGCGGAATTCACCCGGGACGCGATCGAAAAGGGCGCGACGGTGCTGCACGGCGGCTCGCGCATCGGCGACGCCGGCAACTTCTGGCAGCCCACGATCCTTGCGGACGTCCCGACGGAAGCGAAGGTGTTCAACGACGAGCCGTTCGGCCCGATGGCGGCGATCCGCAGCTTCGGCAAGCTCGAGGAAGCGATCGCCGAGGCGAACCGGCTGTCGTTCGGACTGGCCGGTTATGCGTTCACGAAGTCGCTGAAGAACGCTGACCTGCTCGCGCGCCGTGTGGAAGTCGGGATGCTGTGGATGAACATGCCGGCGATGCCTTCGGCCGAGATGCCGTTCGGCGGCATCAAGGATTCGGG
>DATBPW010000424.1:0-3480 GCA_036561125.1 Ramlibacter sp.
TCGCCGCTTCGCCCTGCAGCTCCTTGCCGGTGGGCCACAGGTCGAGCACGCCCTTGCGCTGCGCCAGGAAGTAG
The DNA here is from genome assembly GCA_036561125.1 of Ramlibacter sp. Classification (GTDB taxonomy): domain Bacteria; phylum Pseudomonadota; class Gammaproteobacteria; order Burkholderiales; family Burkholderiaceae_C; genus Ramlibacter. The sequence goes on from DATBPW010000424.1 coordinate 75, forward strand.
TCCCAGTCCCACCGCTTCATGTCCAACGGAATGCCTGCGAGCATCTGCGTCCCTCACTTGATTGCGACCGGGCCGATTCTGGGTGGATCGCCCCGTGCGGGGAATCTGCTTTGCGCAAACCCTGCGTTCGGCCATTCGGCAGCGCCGAACGCAGGGTTTCGAAAAAATGCGATTCGCGCCGCGAGAGCTCGTGCATAGAGTGCGGTCCGGACCAACGGACTTCGAAGTGACAAACGATTGGGGCCTCCTCCTGCCTGCCCAGAACGGCTGGGCCCTGGGCGTCATTGCCGCCGCCGCGTTCGCCGGCGCATTCATCAAGGGAGTCACGACGCTGGGGCTCGCCCTGTTCGCGATCCCGCTGATCTCGCTGTTCCTCGACGTGCAGACGGCCATCCTGAGCCTGTTCGTCAGCAAGTTCTTGAGCGACATCGCGATGCTCGCGCATTCGAAGAAAGTGCTGCCATGGCGCCTCTCGCGGCGCGTGGCCGGGTTCATCGTCGTCGGCCTCGTTTCCATTCCGTTGGCGACGCTGTTGTTAGCGAAGGCGAGGGGACCGTGGATGTACTTGTGCCTCGCCGCGAGCGTCCTTCTTTTCGTCGGCTTCCAGCTGAAGCCCGGCGGCCCCGCGGGAACGAGACGCGAGGGACGGCGCTGGAAGTGGGGCTTCGGCTTCGCCGCGGGCGCGAGCCAGGGATTGACGGGCGCCGCGGGGCCTTATGCGGCCATGTACTTGTACGGGCTGGGATTGACGACCGAGGAGTTCGTCTTCTTGTCGAGCGTGATCTACCTGCTGTTCGATTTCAGCCAGTTCGGTTCGATCCTCTACACCCGGCTGTACGACCCCGCGCGCATCTTCTATGCGCTGATGACGATCGTGCCGGTCATGGGCGGCACTTACCTCGGGATCTGGTTTCGCGGCCGGCTGGACGACCGGCAGTTCAGGAAGCTCGTGCTGGGGTTGCTGCTCGTGTCCGCGGGGGCGCTGATTTTTCGCGCGGCGCGGATGGCCTAAGCCGGCCGCGACAGCAACTGCACGTAATCGTGGTGCGCCGTGTTGATGGTCGACACGCGGTATTCGACCGGCCGGTCACCGAACGTGAGCGCCGTGCGGCGCACCTGCATCACCGGCGTGCCGGCGGCGATGCCCAGCACGCGCGCCGCGGCGCGGTCCGCGATGACCGCGCGTGCGCGTTCGTGCGCCTGCGTCACCGTGATGCCGAACTCGGTCTGGTACAGGTGGTAGATCGTGCTCGGGCGCTCGCGGAAGCGCTTTTCCGTCAGGCCCTTGAACAGCAGCACGGGCAGGATGAGGCGGTCGTGGATGACGGCGCGCTTTTGCAGCAGCAGGCGGTTCTCGATCGCGAAGGCGTGATCGCCCGGGGCGACGTGCAATGCCTGGGCCTCATCCTCGTCGACGCGCGTGCGCTCGAACGACAGCAGTTCGACTTGCGGGATTTCGCGCACGCCGTCGCTGCGCTCGACGTGGAAGAACCCGAACAGGATGCGGTCGGCCGTGTGCAGCGCGACGAACGTGCCGCGTCCTTGCCGGCGCACAAGGATGTGTTCCGCGACGAGCTCATCCACGGCGTGGCGCAGCGTTCCCACCGACACGCCCAACGCGACGGCGAGCTCGGCCTCGCTCGGCAGCGCGCCGCCGGCCGGGTAGCGGCCGCTTTCGATCGCGTGCAGCAGCGCGAGCTTCACGCGCCGGTAGAGCGGCCCGCCCGTCGCTCCGGGGGCGATGGTCTCGAAGCCGTGGTCGGTGGCGCGTCGCATGCTGGGCGCCATTGTGGCCCAACTTCGCCGACAGACCTACAAGTCATTTAAATGAGTTGGTTGACATGCGGTTCGCGCTGCGCCGACACTCCCGGGCGAATCGCACCGCACAGGAGAGACAGCAATGATTCATTACGTATTGCACGACGCGCACGACAACGTCGCCGTCGTCGTCGTCGAAGGGGTGAAGGCCGGCATGGAGCTCAAAGGCTGGATCATGGACGAGGACAAGATGACGAACACCGTCGCGAAGCAGGACATCCCGATCGGGCACAAGGTGGCGCTCGCCAACATGAGCCCCGGCGACACCGTGATCAAGTACGGCGTCGACATCGGCAAGGTGGTCGCGCCGATCCAGACGGGCGAGCACGCCCACGTGCACAACATCAAGACCAAGCGCTGGTAAGCAGCCCTCCAACGAAGGAATCCACCATGTCAGTCATTTCCAGCAAGACCACCTTCATGGGTTACCGGCGCGAGAACGGCCGCGTGGGCGTTCGCAACCACGTGATCATCCTGCCGCTGGACGACCTGTCGAACGCCGCGGCCGAAGCCGTGGCGCACAACATCAAGGGCGCGATGGCCATCCCGCACCCGTACGGCCGCCTGCAGTTCGGCGCCGACCTCGACCTGCACTTCCGCACGCTGATCGGCGCGGGCTGCAACCCGAACGTCGCCGCCGTCGTCGTGATCGGCATCGAGGAGCAATGGACCAAGAAGGTCGTCGACGGCATCGCCGCCACCGGCAAACCGGCCTGCGGCTTCGGCATCGAGCTGCACGGCGACCACGACACGATCATGCGTGCGAGCAAGGCCGCGCGCGAATACGTGCAGTGGGCCAGCGAGAAGCAGCGCACGCCGTGCGAGATCTCCGAGCTGTGGGTCTCCACCAAGTGCGGCGAGAGCGACACCACGTCCGGCTGCGGCGGCAACCCGACGACGGGCAACGCGTTCGACAAGCTCTACGAACTCGGTTCGACGCTGGTCTTCGGCGAGACGACCGAGCTCACCGGTGGCGAGCAGATCGTGGCGGCCCGGTGCCGCACGCCCGAAGTGCGCGACAAGTTCATGTTCATGTTCAACCGCTACCAGGAAGTCATCGAGCGGCACAAGACGAGCGACCTGTCGGATTCGCAGCCGACCAAGGGCAACATCGCCGGCGGCCTGACGACGATCGAGGAGAAGGCGCTCGGCAACATCCAGAAGATCGGCAAGAAGTGCATGGTGGACGGCGTGCTCGACAAGGCCGAAGTGCCGACGCACAAGGGCCTGTGGTTCATGGATTCGTCATCGGCCGCGGCCGAGATGGTCACGCTGTGCGCGGCCTCCGGCTTCGCGGTGCACTTCTTCCCGACGGGGCAGGGCAACGTGATCGGCAACCCGATCGTGCCGGTGATCAAGATCTGCGCGAACCCGCGCACCGTGCGCACGATGAGCGAGCACATCGACGTCGACACGTCGGGCCTGCTGCAGCGGGAGATCACGCTGGACCAGGCCGGCGACAAGCTGCTCGAATGCATGATGCGCACGGTCAACGGGCGCCTCACGGCGGCCGAGGTGCTCGGCCACCGCGAGTTCGTGCTCACGCGCCTGTACGAAAGCGCGTGATCGCCTGCGCATGCGGATCCTG
>DATBPW010000425.1:0-10682 GCA_036561125.1 Ramlibacter sp.
ACAAGCGTCGCGCGCCATCCTTTTCGAGCAGCACCGACAGGCGCCGCCGCTCGAAATCGAACGGCACTTCGTCGATCTTCACCCAGCCCGCCACATCCACGCCGTCGCGCTGCAGGATCGCGTCCTCGAGCGGCGTGCGGATGCCCGATTCGAAGCGGCTGTTGAGGAACGCGTTCTCGAGCACGACCGCGCTGTCGCGGCCCGCGACGTCCACATGCCGCACGAGCTCGATGCGCGCTTCGGTGAGCGTGCCGGTCTTGTCGGTGCACAGCACGTCCATCGACCCGAGGTTATGGATCGCCGACAGCCGCTTGACGATGACCTGCTCGCGCGCCAGGCGCAGCGCGCCGCGCGACAGGCTGATCGTCACGACCATCGGCAGCAGCTCGGGCGTCATGCCGACCGCGAGCGCGACGGCGAACATGAACGTCTCGAACCAGTCCCGGTGCGCGAGGCCGCCGACGAACAGCACGAACAGCACCAGCAGCACGGTCAGGCGCATGATGAACAGGCCGAACGAGCGCAGGTCGTTCTCGAACGCGAGGTCTTCGCGGTCGGTGCGCACGAACGCGGCGATTTCGCCCATCCGCGTGAGCCCGCCGGTGCGGCAGATGACGAGCGTGCCCGTGCCCGACAGCACGCTGCTGCCCATGAAGAGCACGGCGGGCGAACCTTCCGCGCTGGCACCGCGCGGCGCCTGCGCACTCTTGTCGACGGGGAACGACTCGCCCGTGAGGGCCGCCTGCTGAACGAAGAGGTCCTGCGACTGCAGCAGGATGCCATCGCCGGGCACTTGCGACCCGGCGGCGATCCGCACGACATCGCCGGGCACGAGTGTGGACACGGGCACGCGCTGCTCGGTGCCATCGCGCAAGACCCGCGCGGTCAGCGCGACCTGCGCGCTCAATCGCGCGGCCGCGTCTTCGGCGCGGCGTTGCTGGAAATGGTCCAGCGCGAGGCTGAGCAGCACGACGCAGCCGATGATCCAGGCGCTCGTGCCCTCGCCCGTGAAAGCCGACACGGCGCCGGCGCACAGCAGCACGAGCACGAGCGGATTGCGCAGGCGCTGCGCGATCTCGCGCAGCAGCCGCCGCGGCGCCGGCGCCACGATACGGTTCGGCCCGTAGCGGCCCAGGCGCTGCTGCGCCTGGTCCTGGCTGATGCCCGAAGGGGAAGATCCCAGTGCATGCAGCAGCGCGCCCGGTTCCAGCTGCCACCAGTCGACGGGCATCGCCGGCGCGGGCGCCTGCGGTTGCTGCGGCACGTTCGTGTCCACGCGTCGAAGGTAAGGGCAGCGATGGCGCGGCCATTGATCGGCGTCAAGCTGCGGACATCGGCGGCGGCGAGACTCCCTCCATGGAAGAACCGGTGTCGAAAGATCCCCGCTGGATGCGCGGCTGGCCGATCGTGGCCGCGCTCGCGTTGGTGCTCGCGCTGCAGTTGTTCGGGCAGGTGTTCTCCGTCACCGAATTGCCTTACAGCGAGTTCCTGCAGGAAGTCGCCAGGCACAACGTCGCGGAAGTCGTCGTGTCGCCCGACCGCATCGAAGGGCACCTCGCGCAGCCGCCGGCCGGCGGCCACGACCGCTTCGTCACGTACCGGGTCGATGCGCCGCTCGCGCAGCAGTTGCAGGCAGGCGACGTGCACTTCACGGGCGCCGCGCAGGGCGGCTGGCTGAGCGCGCTCTTCTCGTGGGTGATGCCCGCGCTCGTCTTCGTCGGGGTCTGGCTGCTGGTGATGCGAGCGAGCGGCCGCAAGGACGGGCTCGGCGGCTTCGGCGGCGGCCTGCTGTCGATCGGCCGCAGCCGCGCGAAAGTGTTCGGCGAGACCGACATCAAGGTGAACTTCGACGACGTCGCCGGCGTGGACGAGGCCAAGGCCGAATTGCAGGAAGTGGTCGATTTCCTCAAGGCGCCGCAAGCACACAGCCGCCTCGGCGCGCGCATGCCCAAGGGCATCCTGCTCGTCGGGCCGCCCGGCACGGGCAAGACATTGCTCGCGCGCGCGGTCGCCGGGCAGGCCGGCGTGCCTTTCTTCTCGATCAACGGCTCGGAGTTCGTCGAGATGTTCGTCGGCGTCGGCGCCGCGCGCGTGCGCGACCTGTTCGAGCAAGCCCGCGGCCACGCGCCGGCGATCGTCTTCATCGACGAGATCGACGCGCTTGGCCGCGCGCGCGGCGCATCGGCGCTCGGCGGCCAGGACGAGAAGGAGCAGACGCTCAACCAGCTCCTCGCCGAGATGGACGGATTCGATTCGCGCCTGGGGGTCGTCGTGCTCGCGGCGACCAACCGGCCCGAGATCCTCGACGCCGCGCTGCTGCGCGCGGGTCGCTTCGATCGCCAGGTGGTGCTCGACCGGCCCGACCGGCGGGGCCGCGTGGAAATCCTGCAGGTGCACCTGCAGCGCGTGCACGGTTCGCCGCAACTCGATGCCGACGCGATCGCGGCGCTCACACCCGGCTTCACCGGCGCGGACCTCGCGAACCTCGTGAACGAAGCGGCGCTGGCCGCGACGCGGCGCAACGCCGACGACGTGGCGATGCAGGACTTCACCACCAGCGTCGAGCGCGTGGTGGCGGGCCTGGAGAAGCGCAACCGCATCATGAATGCGCAGGAGCGCCGCGCGATCGCGGTGCACGAGATGGGGCACGCGCTGGTCGCGATGGCGCTGCCCGGCACCGACAAGGTCCACAAGGTGTCGATCATCCCGCGCGGCATCGGCGCGCTCGGCTTCACGATGCAGCGGCCCACCGAAGACCGGTTCCTCCTCACGCGCAGCGAGCTCGAGGATCGCATGGCGGTGCTGCTCGGCGGGCGCGCGGCCGAAAGCATCCTGCTCGCCGAAGTCTCCACCGGCGCCGAGGACGACCTCGCGCGCGCGACCGATCTCGCGCGCGCCATGGTGATGCGCTTCGGCATGGACGACAAGCTGGGCAACGTCACCTACGAGCGCGCGCCCTCGCCTTTGCTGCCGGTGTCGGCGGAACTGGGCGTGCCGCAGGTGCGGCAGTACTCCGACCAAACAGGCCGCGATATCGACATCGGCATCCGGCGCCTCGCCGACGCGGCGTTCCAGCGCGCGAGCGACATCCTGCTCGGGCGCAAGGCGCTGCTGCGGCAATCGAGCGACCTGCTGCTCACGCGCGAAAGCCTCGAAGGCGACGAACTCGCCGCAATCGCGCGCGCCGCATGCGCGCCGCAACCCGCAGCGACGGTCGCGGCCGAAGCCGCCGCAACGCTGGGGCGCTGAGCCGCGCGTTCAGTGCGCGGGCGGGCGCCGATGCGGCAGCCACGGTGCGGTCGCCCAGTCGGGGCGCGCGTCGCCCGCACTGTCGATGACGACGAACCAGCGGCCGGCGTCGGCCACCGGTTCGCGATCTTCGGCGAGCACCCACAGGTGCGCGCCCGTCGCCGCCAGCGCCTCATAGTCCGCATCGATCACGCCGTAGTGGTCCAGCAGCGTGTTGAGCGCCGCGGGAATGCGCACGCACCCTTTCGATTGCGCGGTGCCCAGGCGCTGCTCGAGCGCGTCGGGATCGGTCGCGTGCATCTGCAGCCGCATCTGGATCGCGAGCCCGTCGCCCCAGCCCTTGGGCACTTGCTGCCAGCCGAAGTCGAACACGCGCATTCCCTTCAAGCCATAGCCGCGGATGCCGTTCTCGTTGAAGGTCCCTTCGGCGCGGAAGTCCATGTTCGCGGGGCTGTGCTCGAACACGCCGAGCGGCGTCTCGAAATGGTCGAACGTCCCGGGGCGGCCGGTGGAAACCGGCGATGCGCCGACGAGCCGCCACTCGCCTTGCGCCGAGCGCCAGAACACGAACGCCGCCTGCACCCACCCGCTGCGATCGACGGCGACGATGTATTGCGGCCCATCGAGCGCGACCGCGGCGGCGTCGAGCGCGGCTTGCACCAGCCGCGCATAGCGCGCCGCGTCGGCGGGCGGCACGTCGTAGCGGCGCTCGACGCGGCTCGAATACAGCTGCTGCAGTTCGCCGGGCGTGACGCCCTCGGCCCCCGCCGGCACGCACAGGTTCGCGGCCAGCAGCGCCGCCGCGCCCATCACGCGCCAGTTCCATCGCAAGGTCATCGAACCCATTCTGGGCGCGCGCAGCGGCGCACGATTGACCGGCATCAATCCCGCCGCGGCGCGGCGCGCACAGACTGCCGCAGTGGAACATTCGCTGGCGCAATGGATCGAGCACTACGGCTACTTCGCCGTGCTCGTGGGCGCGCTGCTCGAAGGCGAGAGCATCCTCGTGCTCGGCGGGTTCGCGGCGCACGAGGGCCATCTCGACCTCGGGCTGGTGCTGCTCGTCGCGTTCGCCGGCGGCACGCTCGGCGACCAGCTGCTGTTCTGGTTCGGCCGCGCGTCGGGGCCGCGCCTGCTGCGCCGGTACGCGCCGCTTGCGCGCGCGGGCGAGCGCGTCGGCGCGCTGCTGATGCGCCACGACGCATCGCTGATCTTCGGCATCCGCTTCATGTACGGCTTGCGCATCGCGGGCCCGGTCGCCATGGGCGCGCTGGGCGTGGTGCCGCGGCGCTTCGCGATCTTCAATGTCCTCGGGGCGGCCGTGTGGGCGCCTCTCGTCGGCGGCGCGGGCTATTTGTTCGGGCATGCGCTGCAAGTCTGGCTCGGGCACCTCGAACACTACGAGGGCATCGCACTCATGCTGCTCGCCGCCGGCGCGGGCTTCTTCACGTTGGCGCACCTCTGGTGGCAGCGCCGCAGGGCGAAACGTGCGGCCAACACCTCGCCGTTCCCGCTCTTTTCCATCGCGCTCGCACTCATGGTCGCGGGTGCGGCGCTCCCGGCGCGCGTCGAGGCCGGTGCCGCCCTCGGCGCGGCGGGACTGCGCGGGCACTACGCCACGCTCGCCCCGCAACTCGCGGCGAGTCCGTTCGGCGGGCCGCTCGCCTTGCAGTCGCAGGAAGCCGCGCGGCGCGTCGAAGGCGACGTGTACGCCGTGCTCGCGCATCCGTTCGCGCTGGTGGGCGAGTCATTGTCCGACCCCGGCCGCTGGTGCGACGTGCTGATCCTGCACTTGAACACGAAGTACTGCCACCGCACCGGCGAAGCCGGCGCGACGCACATCCAGATGCGCGTGGGCAAGAAGGAGGAGCAGTCGGTGCGCGCGGCATCGCCGCTCGACTTCAGCTGGCGGCCGCCTGTGGTGCGGCCCGACTATTTCGCCGTGCAGATGGAAGCGGACGACGGCCCCTACGACACGCGCGACTACCAGCTGCTCGTCGAGGCCGTCCCGCTCGATGCCACGCACACGTTCCTGCACATGGGCTACGCGTTCAGCTACGGCGGCGCGAGCAGCCTCGCGATGAAGTTCTACTTGGCGACGATCGGGCGCGACAAGGTCGGCTTCACACTCACCGCCGCGCCGCGGCCCGGCGAGGCGCCGCAGTACGTGCAAGGCATGCGCGGCATCACGGAGCGCAACACCATGCGCTATTACCTGGCGATCGATGCGTACCTCGATGCGCTCGCGCTGCCCGCGGCCCGGCAGCCCGAGCAGCGCTTCGCGGCATGGTTCGACGCCACCGAACGCTATCCGCGGCAGCTGCACGAAGTCGAGCGCGACGACTACCTGCGGATGAAGCGCAACGAATACCGGCGCCAGCTGGCCCCGCCTTGAGCGCGCTTGACGAGGGTCAAGTCACGGCGCGGGTGCCGTGAAATACTGGTTTTGGATTTGGGGACCACTCAGGTCCGTTCACATCAACCTCTTCAAGTTCACGGAGAAGCACACATGAAGAAACTTGCACTGACCCTGAGCGTGGCCCTCGCGTCCCTGCTCGCCGCCAACGGCTATGCGCAGACCAAGGGCGAAGCCGACGCGGACCAGTCGAAGGCGATGCCCGCGAAGGCCGCCACGAAGGAAGAAAAAGCCGCCGCCAAGTCGGCCCGCAAGGCCGAAGGCAAGGCCGCGGTCAAGGAAAACATGAAGACCACCGGCGCCGACACGCCCGCGGGCACCACGAAGGTGTCGAAGGAAGAGCGCAAGGCGGCCGCTGCCCAACGCAAGGCCAGCGCCACCCAAGCGCGCAAGGCCGGCGAAACGCAAGGCGTGAACAAGTAATCCCGTCTCCTGCAAAACAAGGGGCCGCTCGCGCGGCCCTTTTTCTTTTTGGCAACGATCGTTCAGCGGCGATCGCGCTCCGCGCCTTCGGGGCGCGACGGATGTGGCTGCGCCGGTTGCTGCTGTCGCGGCGGCGGCTGCACGCGCTGCTGCGGCGCGGGCTGCATGCGTTGCTGCTGCGGCGGCGGCAGGTGCGCGGTGTCCTGCGGGCTGCCTTCGACGCGCGGCGCGCCGGGGTGGACGCGTGGACCCGGGCCGGGACGCTGTCCGGGTCCAGGACGGGTCGGCTGCCCAGGCCGCGGCGGTTGCACGCCGGGCCGATGGTCGCGGTTCGGCGGTCCCACCCGGTACCAGCGCTGGCGCTGCGGCCACCACGAACGATTCGTGTAGTAGCGTCCCCAGTAGTCGTCGATGATGAACGCCGTGATGCCGATGCCCACCACGGCGGCCACCGACGGCAGCACGACCGGGCCGTTGTCGTAGGAGTACAGCAGGTTGCCCGAATACACCCAGCCGCGGTCCGGGCCTGCTTCCACGTCGCACCACGTGTACGACGGGACGCAGCCGTACACGACCACCTGCATCTCGGGCGGCAGCACCGCGACGACCGGGTAATCGCGGCCGGGCCCCGCGCGCAGGTGCACGCTCTTCGACGTGGCCGCGTATTGCTGCGCGTCCGCGGCCGCGCCGCAAAGCGCGAGCGCCGCTGCGGCGACGAGGGTGGCGATGGGATGTTTCATGGTGTCGGCTCCAGTTGTCGTTTCGCATGCCCTCAGTACGGCCGGGTGGACCAGTACAGGCCGAGCCAGGTCATGAGCACGAGCACCGCGATGAATGTCGCCAGCATCGCGAGCCAGACCCATGCGTCGGCTTCGCGCGTGCTCATTCGTGCCGCTCCCTGGCCTTCGCCTTCGCGATGCGCCGATCGAGTTCCGCGGCGCCGACGTGCGACAAATCGGTGTCGTGCGCGGCCGCGAGCACCCGTGTGGACGCCGGCCCGAGCGCCTTCTTGATCTCGCCGAGGAACGGGTCCGGCGCGAACACGGTGAGCGACCCGAACGCGGCCTGCTGCGCCTCGTGCTCGACGAAAGCGCAAAGCTCGTGCGCGAAGTGCAGGTGTTCCTTGCGGTGCGGATCGAGCTTCGGCTCGAACGCCGCGCCGCCGAAGCCGCGGCCGCTCAGCTCGCGTCCGGCCTTGTCGTCGCCGAGCTCGGCGGTCTTCAGGCGGCTTGGGGGGTGTTCGAACGAGCGGACCGCCTTGACTTTCTCGCCGGCTTCCGCGCGCGCGTACACGGTGGCGCGGGCGGAATTCGCGACCAGGAACCATTCGATGTGGGACATGGGATGCCTCTTCGTGTCGGTGATGGACCCACGTTAGCCGCACGGTGACGCGCCGGGTTGATGCGCGTCAACGCGCCCGCCGCTGCGCTTGCGAACCGTCAAGTCGCGCGGTCCCGCAGCGCCTATCTTGCAATCACTTCATCACGAGGAGCACCTCATGGCGCAGACGGAAAGCATGGAGCGCGGCGACACGCGGCGCGAACTGGACCTGAAGGACGTCGGCCTGCCGCTGGCACGTCGCGCCTTTCTCAAGGGGGTGAGCGCCGCCGGCGCTGCAGTCGCCTTCGTCAGCCGCTCGGCGTTCGCCGCCGGCGACATCGCCTACGGCGCGAAGGACCTGCCCAACGACAAGCTCGTGGACATGTACCGCATGATCGCGCGCATCCGCTGGCACGAGCGGACGATGGCCGACAAGATGGCCACCGACCCGAACTATCGCGGCTACCAGCACTTCTACGCAGGCCAGGAAGCGGTGGCCACCGGCGTGTGCGCGGCGCTGAACAACAGCGGCGGCGTCATGGCGGCCGACCTCGTCTACAGCACGCACCGCTCCAGCGGCCACGCCCTTGCGAAGGGCATGGACATGAAGCTGATGGACGCCGAGTTCGAGTTCAAGGCGACGGGCATGAACGGCGGCTACGCCGGCGAAATGCACGTGTCCGACCCGTCGATCGGCCACATGGGCGCCGACGGCATGATCGGCCCCGGGCCGGTGATCGCCACCGGCTCCGCGCTCGCCATCAAGGCGCGCGGCAGCAAGCAGGTCGTCGTGAACTTCGGCGGCGACGGCACGTACGCGACGCCGCACTTCCACAGCGCGCTGAACAACGCGGCGATCCTCAAGCTGCCGTTCATCTACGTGCTGGAAAACAACCTGTACCACCAGTACGCGCATTATTCGTACTCGTGCCCGATGAAGGACATCGCCGAAGCGGCGGTCCCGTACGGCATCCCCGGCGTGGTCGTCGACGGCCAGGACGTGTTCCAGGTCTACAACGCAGCCAAGACCGCGGTGGAGCGCGCGCGCGCCGGCGAAGGCCCGACGCTGATCGAAGCGAAGACCTACCGCTACTACAACCACTGGGGCGCCCCCGGCGTGAAGCCCGGCGAGCTCGGTGCGTTCGGCTACGACCCGCTCGCGATCACCTCGTTCCGCCCGGAACGCGAAGTGCGCGACTGGATGCAGCGCGACCCGCTGGACATCGCCCGCAACGTTCTCGTCGCGTGGGGCGTGCTCGACCGCGCCCGTGCCGAGCAGATCGAGGCCGCTGCGAAGCAGGAAGCGATCGACTCGTTCAAGTGGGCTGCCGCGCAACCCAATTGCAAGCCGGAAGACGGCCTGAAGCACGTGTACACGACCGGTACGGTCGCCGCACGCCAGTTCGGCTGATCCACCCACCCACGAGATACAGGAGATACGAACATGGCACGCAAGAGCTGGATGTATTCGGTCCTCGAGGCCGTCCAATACGAAATGCGGCAGGACAAGAACATGCTTTGGCTGTTCGAGCTGACGCCGCCGGTGGCCTCCACGCCCGGCAAGCCGGTGATCAACCTCGAGCGGGAGTTCACGCGCAACCGCGTGCTGAACACCGGCATCGACGAGAACTGGATGGTGTCGGCCGTCCTCGGCGCGGGGCTCGCGGGCTCCAAGGCCGCGGCCTACATCCCCTACCAGGGCAACTGCATGCCCTTCCAGGTGATCCAGAACCACATGGGCAAGCTGCGCAGCATGACCGGCGGCAAGGCATCGATGCCCGTGGTGATCATCCTCGAGATGACCGGCCAGACGCCGGGCTTCGCGGGGCAGCACTCCGACTACGAGATCGACACGTACTACGGCCACATCCCGGGCGTGAAGGTCGTCATCCCGTCCAACCCGTATGACGGCAAGGGCATGATGCACGCCGCCATCCGCGACCCGGACCCGGTGCTGTTCCTGTGGCCCGATGCACTGCGCGAGCACATGCAGGAAGTGCCCGACGAGCCGTACACGGTTCCGCTGGGCAAGGCGGCCGTGCGCACCCAGGGCAGCGACATCACCATCGTGGGCTCTGGAGGCGGCATGGACGTCGTCCTGGAAGCGACCGAGAAGCTGATCGCCAAGGGCATGAAGGTCGAGGCGATCGACCTGCGCAGCATCAAGCCGATGGACACCGAAACGCTGGTCAATTCCGTCAAGAAGACGAAGTACCTGCTGACAGTGGACCAGAGCTACTACACGCTGGGCCCGGGAGCCGAAGTCATCGCGCGCGTCGCCGAGAACGTGGACGGCGCCCGCTACAAGCGGGTCGCCTTCCCGGACGCGCCGCCGCCGGCCTCCCCCGAGATGTTCCTTTGGATGAAGCCGAACGCGGACCACGTGATGAACGCCGCGATGAAGCTGGTCGGGTGAGGAGCTGAAGATGCTGGAATCAGTTGCCACTTGCACGGCCTGCGGCGCGGATGCCGTCGAACGCGTGGACGCCAGCTCGGCCTTCTGGCACGACGGGCGCCTGGTCGTGGTGCAGGACATCCCCGCGCTGCGCTGCGCGCGGTGCGGGGAGCAGTACTACGACGACGCGACGACCGTCGCGCTGGACCTGCTGCGCGGGCGCGGCTTCGACCCCGACGAGGCGTGCGCGGTCATCAGCGTGCCCGTGTTCTCGCTCATGGACGCGATCGGCTACAGCGCCGCCGCCGAAGAGAGCCAGATGCAGGACTTCCCATGATCTCGATGAAGCAGCGCTGGTGGGTCGGCGCCCTGTCGCTCGTGGGCTTCGGCCTGCTGCTGGCGGTGGGCGGCGAATCCAACGCGTTCATGCCGAAGGGCGGACGCGCGCTGCTGGTCCAGGTCGTGGGGGATTCGTCGGCGAAGCTGCGCGACATCGTGCAGCAGAAGCACACCGAAGCGGAGTGGCTGGACTACGCGAAGGAGCAGTCGCGCACGAAGCCGATGACGGACAAGGAGCAGGCGACGCTGGCCGCCTACCTTGCCGTCAACATGCCCGCGGCGCAGGGCGTGCAGGCCGCGGCAGCGCTGCCGCGCGACGGCCGCGACCTCGCGTGGGAGCAGTGCCAGAACTGCCATTCGCTGTTCACCGGCTTCCTCACGCAAAGCGGGGCAGCGACCCGCTGGCGCAACGAGTTCCAGTTTCCGTTCCACCGCAACATCCACATGACGCCGCAGGAGCGCGAGGAATTCGCGCGCTACGCGGAGATCAACATGCCGATGAAGGTCGAGGACGTCCCCGAAGACCTGAGGTTCTGAAGG
>DATBPW010000426.1:0-8149 GCA_036561125.1 Ramlibacter sp.
CGCGTGAAGCCCGACGCGCGGATCGCGCAGCGCTCCCACTGATGCGCTATACAGCGCCGAGCATTTCGCGAGTGATGAGCACGACGCCGCTGTCGGTGCGATGGAACCGCCGGGCATCGAGCTGCCCGTCTTCGCCCACCACCAGCCCTTCGGGAATGCGGCAGCCGCGGTCGATGACGACCTTCGACAACCTTGCACCCGCCCCGATCTCGCAGCCCGGCATGATCACGGCCTGCCGGATCGTGCAGCTCGAATGCACGCGCACGCTCGAGAACAGCACCGATTCGCTGATGTCCGAGCCTTCGACCACGCAGCCGCCGGAGATGATCACGTTGGCGGTGCTGCCGTGGCGGCCCTGCTGGTCGGGCACGAACTTGGCCGGCGGCAACTGCTCCTGGTAGGTCCAGATCGGCCAATCGCGGTCGTACACGTTGAGCGTCGGCAGGTTGGACGCGAGGTCGAGGTTGGCCGACCAGAACGCGTCGATCGTGCCCACGTCGCGCCAGTACGGCTCGTGCGGCGCGTTGTACGGCACGCTCGACAAGTCCAGCGGATGCGCGAGCGCGGCCCCTTCGCGCACCACGCGCGGGATCACGTCCTTGCCGAAGTCGTGCGCCGAGTGCGGGTCCGCCGCGTCCTCCTCGAGCAGGTGGTAGAGGTAATCCGCATCGAAGGCGTAGATGCCCATGCTGCCGAGCGCCCGGTCCGGTTTGCCGGGCATCGCGGGCGGGTCCTTCGGCTTTTCGAGGAAGGCGGTGACCTTGCGCTTGTCGTCGATCGCCATCACGCCGAGCGCCGTCGCTTCCATGCGCGGCACCTCGACGCAGCCCACCGTGCAGCGGCTGCCCCGCTCCACGTGGTCCAGCAGCATCAGCGAGTAGTCCTGCTTGTAGATGTGGTCGCCCGCCAGCACCAGGATGTACTCGGGGTCGTAGCCCTTGAGGATGTCGATGTTCTGGTAGATCGCATCGGCCGTGCCGCGGTACCACAGCGACTCGTCGACGCGCTGCTGCGCCGGCAACAGGTCGATGAACTCGCCGACTTCGCCGCGCAGGAAGTTCCAGCCGCGCTGCAGGTGCCGCAGCAGCGAATGCGACTTGTACTGCGTGAGCACGCCCATGCGGCGGATGCCCGAGTTGATGCAGTTCGACAGGACGAAGTCGATGATGCGGAACTTGCCGCCGAAGTACACGGCCGGCTTTGCGCGGATGTCGGTGAGGTCGTGCAGGCGCGACCCGCGGCCGCCCGCCAGCACCATCGCGATGGTGCGCCGGGGCAGTTGCTGCGCCAGGTGCCGCCGGTCGCTGGCGCGCCGTTCCTTGCCGTCCCAGGGGGCTTGTTGCTGCTGCTCCATCGTCGCGTCTCCCGCGCAACACAATGTGGCGCAGCCATCGGGGCGCGCATGTAGGACGCCCGCGCTTTCATGCGCTTGAGCTGGGATGGACGATGGGAGTGGCGCGGCTGGCGGGGATCGAACCCACGACCCTTGGCTTCGGAGGCCAATACTCTATCCACTGAGCTACAGCCGCGCGTGCAGACCGCATTATCCGCGATGTGCCGTGCACGCCCGGGGTGGGCCCGACGTGGTCGATATAATCGAATGTTGCACCCAGAAACGCCCCGCCTACGAGGACGCCATGACCGATAACGCACGAGACGAAGAACACGCACTGGAAGACCACACCGGCCCCATCAGGACGCCGAAGCAGCTGCTATTCACGGTCATCTTCGCGTTCGTCATCCCGGTGTTCGTGATCATCGCGCTGGTCTCGTACGTGGTGTCCGAGAACAAGCCGGCGGGCAGCCTGCACGCCGAAGACCAGGCACTGGGCGGCGTCACCGCGCAGGACATCGACCGCGGCATCGCCGAGCGCATCCGCAAGGTCGGCAGCGTGGAGATCCGCGATGCGAACCGGCCGCTGAAGACCGGCGAGGAAGTGTTCAAGGCCCAGTGCACGACGTGCCACTCCACGGGCGTCGCCGGCGCGCCGAAGTTCGGCGACGCGGCCGCGTGGGCGCCGCGCATCGCGAAGGGCTTCGACGCGCTCGTGCAATCGGCGCTGCACGGCCGCAACGCCATGCCGCCGCAAGGTGGCGGCGATTTCGACGACATCGAGGTCGCACGCGGCGTCGCCTACATGGCCGATGCGGCCGGTGCGAAGTTCCCCGAGCCTCAGCGTCCTGCCGCCACTGCACAGGCCAGTGCCGCTTCGGGCAGCGCGGCAGCGCAACCCGCGGCCACGGCGATGGCTGCCGCGGCACCGGCTCCGTCCGCGGCGCCTGCGGCGATTGCTGCGCCCGCCGCCGCAACGAAAACCGCGGCTGCCGGCTCCAACGCCGCCGCGGGCGAAGCGCTCTTCAAGTCGACCTGCATCGCCTGCCACGGCTCCGGCGTGGCCGGTGCGCCCAAGTTCGGCGACAAGGCCGCATGGGCGCCACGCATCCAGCAGGGCCTCGATACGCTGGTGCAGCACGCCATCTCCGGCAAGGGCGCGATGCCGCCGCGCGGCGGCTCGAGCGCGAGCGACGCCGACATGCGCGCCGCCGTCACCTACATGGTCAATGCCGCCAAATAAGTCGCGGCGCGACCGTTCGGTCCCCGATCAAGCCGGCTTCGCGCCGGCTTTTTCATTCGCGGGGCTGCGCACGAAGTGGAAGCGCGCGGGCAGCTCGCCCGATGCGATCTCTTCCACGGCCCAGCGGCCCTGCTCAATCGCGTCGGCTGCGGCTTCCATGTCGAGCGTGTGCACGAGGCCGAAGCCGATGTCGGTGTCCAGGTACACGCGACCGTTCTCGTCCACGATCGCGCGGCCGACGTTGGCTGCGCGCCCGGTGTGCGCCGCGGCGCTGCCGCCGTTCGCTACGCGGAACACCAGCGGCGCCGCCTCGAGCTCGACATAGACGCGCTGCGGCCCATTCTGGAAGAACCACCGGCCGAGTTCATCGCTTTCGTAGTTGCGCTGGATGAAGTCGACGAGCTTGTCGTGCCTGAGCAGCGAGCCTTTCGCCTGCGGGAAGGGGCCGGCGGCCTGCGTGCGGTCGTCGCGCATGTACCAGTTGCCGCGTGCATCGAGGCCGAGCCAGCCCCAGCAGTGCGGCACGTTCGGCCATTTCGCGATGGCCTGGCGAACGATGTCGTCCATCGGGCCGATTATGGGACGCGAAATAAAAAGGCGCCCCTGGAGGGCGCCCTTGAAAGACATCCTTGCCGATGCCCTTGCATGATTCGTCGTGTTCTTTCGCTTGTCTCCTCGGTCCCTCGCCCTCGGGGTGCGCGCGGCGCGCCGCTTGCGAGTGCATTCACTGTACGCGTGAGCACCGCGTGGGTGCATCAGGGCTTTCCCGCCCTGCGGGCGCACACGCGAATGCAAAGGTAAGCATGCTTACGATGAACAGCCGAGCTGCTCAGTGCACTTGCGCGATCCACTGCGCCGCCTTCTCGGCCATCATCAGGATCGGCGAGTTGGTGTTGCCGCTCGTGATCGTGGGCAGCGCGCCGCCGTCGACGACGCGCAGGCCGGCGATGCCGCGCACACGCATGCGCGAGTCGAGCACGGCCATGGGATCGTCGTCGCGCCCCATCTTCGTCGTGCCGACCGGATGGAAGATCGTCGTGGCGATGTCGCCTGCCCGGCGCGCGAGCTCGTCATCGCTTTGGTACTGCAGGCCCGGCTTCCACTCCTGCGGCTCGTATTTCGCCAATGCGGGTTGCGCGCAGATGCGCCGCGTAACGCGCAGCGAATCGGCCGCGACCTTGCGGTCCTCGGGCGTGGACAGGTAGTTCGGGCGGATCAGCGGCGCGTCCTCGTGCCGGTTGCTGCGGATGCGCACCGTGCCGCGGCTGGTCGGGTTCAGGTTGCACACGCTCGCGGTGAACGCGGGAAACGGATGCAGCGGCTCGCCGAACGCATCGAGCGACAAGGGCTGCACGTGGTACTCGATGTTGGGCCACTCGAGCTCCGGCGAGCTGCGTGTGAATGCGCCCAGTTGCGAGGGCGCCATGCTCATCGGCCCCGTGCGGAACATCGCGTACTCCAGGCCGATCTTCATCTTGCCCCACAGCGAGTTGGCCAGCGTGTTGAGCGTCGTCACGCCCTTGACCGTGAACACGGCGCGGATCTGCAGGTGGTCCTGCAGGTTCTCGCCGACGCCGGGCAGCTCGTGCACGACGGGAATGCCGTGCTGCTGCAGCAGGTCCGCGGGGCCGATGCCTGACAGCTGCAGCAGCTGCGGCGAACCGATGCTGCCCGCGCAAAGGATCATCTCGCCGGCTGCGTGCACGTCCACGAGTTGCTTGCCGTCCCACACCCGCGCGCCGGTGCAGCGCAGCGCCGCGTCGGGGCCCTTGTCGATCGCGAGCCGGACGACGTGCGCGCCCGTCCACATCTCGAAGTTGGGGCGGCCGTAACAGATCGGCCGCAGGAACGCCTTCGCGGTGTTCCAGCGCCAGCCGTTCTTCTGGTTCACCTGGAAGTAGCCGACGCCTTCGTTGTTGCCGCGATTGAAATCGGTGGAATGCGGAATGCCCGCCTGCTGCGCGGCCTGCGCGAACGCATCGAGGATGTCCCAGTGCAAACGCTGCTTGTCCACGCGCCATTCGCCGCCCGCGCCATGCATCTCGTCGGGCCCGCGATAGAAGTCCTCGTGCTGCTTGAACGAAGGCAGCACGTTGTCCCACTTCCACGTGTCGTCGCCCGTGAGGCGCGCCCAGCCGTCGTAGTCGCGCGACTGCCCGCGCATGTAGATCATCCCATTGATGCTCGAGCAGCCGCCCAGCGCCTTGCCGCGCGGGTACTTCAGCTGGCGGCCGTTCAGGCCGGCGTCGCCCTCGGTCTTGTACAGCCAGTCGGTGCGCGCGTTGCCGATGCAGTACAGGTAACCGACCGGGATGTGGATCCAGTGGTAGTCGTCCTTGCCGCCCGCTTCGATGAGCAGCACGCGCTTCGACGGGTCGGCCGACAGGCGATTGGCGAGCAGGCAGCCCGCGGTGCCCGCGCCGACGATGACGTAGTCGAAGCTGGTGTCGCTCACTTCGAGGTCGGCATCGCGAACTCTGCGCCCTTCGAAATGCTCTCGGGCCAGCGCTGCATGATCGACTTCTGTTTGGTGTAGAAGCGCACGCCCTCTTCCCCGTAAGCGTGCATGTCCCCGAACAGGCTCTTCTTCCAGCCGCCGAAGCCGTGCCACGCCATCGGCACCGGGATCGGCACGTTGACGCCCACCATGCCCACCTGCACGCGGCGCGAGAATTCGCGGGCCACGTTGCCGTCGCGCGTGTAGCACGACACGCCGTTGCCGTACTCGTGCGAGTTGATCAGCTCGACCGCTTCGGCCAGATCCTTCACGCGGACGCAACCCAGCACCGGCCCGAAGATCTCTTCCTTGTAGATCTTCATGTCGGGCTTGACGTTGTCGAACAGCGTGCCGCCCATCCAGAAGCCGCCTTCGCAATTCGCGCCGGCCTTCGCGGCCTGGAACTTGCGCCCGTCGACCACCAGCTTCGCGCCCTCGCTCTCGCCTTGCGCGATGTAGCCGGTGATGCGCTGCTGCGCGACGCTCGTCACGATCGGGCCCATCTCGGCGTCGAGCTCGGTGCCGTTCTTGATCTTCAGCTGTCGCGTGCGCTCGGCGAGCTTGGCCATGACCTTGTCGGCCGCCTCGCCGACGAGCACGCCGACCGAGATCGCCATGCAGCGCTCGCCCGCGGAGCCGAACGCCGAGCCGATCAGCGCATCGACGGCCTGGTCCATGTCGGCGTCGGGCATCACGACCATGTGGTTCTTCGCGCCGCCGAGCGCCTGCACGCGCTTGCCGTGCCGCGCGCCGGTCTCGTAGATCTTCTGCGCGATCGCGGTGGAGCCGACGAAAGAAACCGCCTGCACTTCCGGGTGCTCCAGCAGCGCGTCGACCGCGTCCTTGTCGCCCTGCACGACGTTGAACACGCCGTCGGGCAGGCCCGCTTCCTTCAGCAGCAGCGCCATGATCAGCGATGCCGACGGGTCGAGCGGGCTCGGCTTGAGGATGAAGCAGTTGCCCGCCGCGATCGCCACCGGGTACATCCACATCGGCACCATCACCGGGAAGTTGAACGGCGTGATGCCCGCGACCACGCCGAGCGGCTGGCGCATCGTCCAGTTGTCGATGCTGGTGGACACCTGCTCCGTGTAGTCGCCCTTGAGCAGTTGCGGGATGCCGCAGGAAAACTCGACGACCTCGACACCGCGCGTGACCTCGCCCTGCGCGTCGGTGAAGACCTTGCCGTGCTCGGCCGTGATCGTGCGCGCGAGCTCGTCGCGGTGCTGGTTCAACAGCTCGAGGTACTTGAACATCACGCGCGCGCGGCGGATCGGCGGCGTGTCGGCCCAGGCCGGGAACGCGGCGCGCGCACTGCGCACCGCGGCATCGACTTCGGCGGCATTCGCCAGCGCGACGCGGCCGGTGACCGTGCCCGTCGCGGGATTGAAGACGTCGGAGGCGCGTCCGCTGGCGCCCTTGGCGATGCGGCCGGAGATCCAGTGGTCGATGGAAGCGATGCCGGCCGTTGTGGCGGCCTTGTCGGGTGCGTTCATGATGGGCTCACCTTGGAAACTGCGCGAAACGTCAAGAATAGCGCGTCCAGCCGGGCGGCACCTTGACCGGCATCGAAAGGAGGATCTGCGCCATGCCCTTGCCCAGCGGGTCGTTGCGCAGCGAAGCCATCCCGCCGCCGTCCAGCGCCCGCGTGCACACGAAGTTCATCGCGTGGAGGCCGGGCAGGTCGTAGCGCGTGACGTCGCCCTTGACGAGGTGACCGAGCCAATCGCGCACGCGCTCCGGCGTGAGTTGCGCGCGCAGCGCCGGCAGCCATTCGGGGCGGCGCGCGATCACGCCGACGTTGGAGATGTCGCCCTTGTCGCCGCTGCGTGCCCACGCGACGCGGATGAGCGGAACTTCGACGAAGTCCGTGCCATCGCCAGCCTGCTCCTGCCGCGCTTCGTCGCGCGGCGCGGGCACGCCCGCCTGGCCGGTTGGAACGACAACCTCGCGCTCCTCGCCGTCCACCATCACGCGCGGCTTCAGCAGCTTCTTGTCGGCGAGGAAAGCGAACTGCCGGATCGACGGCACGGGCTTGGGCCGGCCGTCGGCGCCGGTGGTGCCGGGTGACCACGACGTGCCGGCCGGTGCGATCTCGCGCGCGAAGATCTCGAGCGCGGCCTTTTGCGGATGCATCACCGCCACGCGCATCACCACTTCGCGCACGCCGGCATGCTGTGCGTGCGGGCCATAGTTGGCCCGCTCCGAGCCCAGCACCTCGATGTTCGTGCGCGTGTAATCGGCCAGGCCGTGCGAGATGAAGATCTCGCGTGTGCGTTCGAGGATCGCTTCGCCCGTGCGCTGCGCCTTGCGCGCCGCATCGATGCCGACGATCGTCAACTGGCCCGCGCAGCGAAAGCCGTCCATGTACGTCGCGCACACCTTGTACTGCGGCCCCGGCGCGATCCCGCGCGCGCCTTGCACCTGCACGCGGTCGCGACCCTGCTGCGTGATCGTGACGCCGCTGAAATCGCAGGTGACGTCGGGCAGCAGGTAGCGGCGCGGGTCGCCGATTTCGTAGAGCAGTTGCTCCGCCACCGTCGCGACGCTCACGAGCCCGCCGGTGCCCTCGGGCTTGCCGACGACGAAGCCGCCGTCGTCGCTGCACTCGATCACCGGGTAGCCGATGTGCGCCCAGTCGGGAACGTCCTCCCAGTCCGTGTGCAGCCCGCCGGTCGCCTGGCAGCCGCATTCGATGATGTGGCCCGCCAGGCTGCCGTGCGCGAGCTTGTCCCAGTCGTCTTCGCTCCAACCGAACTCGTGCATCAGCGCGCCCAGCGTGACGGCGCTGTCGACGCAGCGGCCCGTGATGACGATCTGCGCGCCTTCGTCGAGCGCACGCTTGATCGGCAGTGCGCCGAGATAGGCGTTGGCCGTGAGTACCTTGGCTGGCAATGCGGCGCCGGATTGCATCTCCGTTATTGACGCTTCACGCAGCGCGGGCAAGAGCGGCATCACGTCGTCGCCTTCGACCACGGCGACTTTCACATCCACGCCTTGCTCACGCGCGAGTGCCTGCAACGCACGCGCGCAAGCTTGCGGATTCACGCCGCCCGCGTTGCTGATGACGCGGATG
>DATBPW010000427.1:0-3402 GCA_036561125.1 Ramlibacter sp.
GTCGTTCGAGAGCAGCTCGGGCAGCGTGAAGTCGCGCACGAGATGGCGGCGGTCGAGGTCGGGGTAGTGCGCGGCGAGCCACTTGGCGACGATCTCGATCAGGCGCGACGGCCGCAGTTCGCCCGCAGCGGACACGAGCGGCGCGCCGGTGGAATCCTTCTTGCCGATGATCACCGGGTGCAGCGGCCCGTTGTAGAACAGGTCGCGCATCTGTGTTTCGACGACCGCGCCCTTCTCCTCGATCACGAGGATCTCGTTCAGGCCGCGCGCGAATTCGGTCATGCGCGTCGGCTCGATCGGGTAGGTCAGGCCGAGCTTGTAGATGCGCACGCCGTGCTGCGCGAGCGTCTCCGGGGAGATCTCCAGGCGCCGCAGCACTTCCATGAAGTCGTAGTGCGCCTTGCCCGCGGTGACGATGCCCACCGTCGCGTGCGGGCTCTCGACGATGTGGCGGTCGATCGAATTGACGCGCGCGAATGCGCGGACCGCATCGAGCTTGGCGTGCAGGCGCTGTTCGATGACGAGCGAGGGCAGGTCGGGCCAGCGGTAGTGCAGGCCGCCGGCGGGCGGCGTGTAGCCGGTCGCTTCCATCACGGTCTGCGCGTCCTGCCAGGCGGCCACACGTGCATTGACGAGATCGAGATCGACGGTCGACGCGCTCTCGACCACTTCGGACAACGCAGTGAAGCCGACCCAGTTGCCCGAGAAGCGCGACAGCTGCCAGCCGTACAAGCCGAACTCCAGGTACTCGGCGACATTCGCGGGCGAGACGACGGGCGCGTGCCAGGACTGGAATGCCTGCTCGCTCTGGTGCGGCATCGAAGACGACACGCAGCCGTGGTCGTCGCCCGCGACCATCAATACGCCGCCGTGCGGCGACGCGCCGTAGGCGTTGCCGTGCTTGAGCGCATCACCCGCGCGGTCGACACCGGGCCCCTTGCCGTACCACATCGCGAAGACGCCGTCGCACGTGCGTTCGGGATCGGCTTCGACGCGCTGCGTGCCGAGCACCGCGGTCGCACCGAGTTCCTCGTTGATCGCGGGCAGGAAACGGATGCCGGCCTCCTCGAATTTCTTCCCCGCCTTCCACACGGCCTGGTCCACCATGCCGAGCGGGGAGCCGCGGTAGCCGCTGATGAAGCCCTGCGTGTTCAATCCCGCGCCTGCATCGCGCTGCCGTTGCATGAGCATGAGGCGCACGAGCGCCTGCGTGCCGGTGAGGAAGATCGCGCCGCTGCGCGCCCACAGGCTGTCGCTGAGCTGGTAGTCGGGGCGGACGATGGGGGCAATGACGGGTTCGGCCATCCGCGAAGCTTAAGAAAGGGACATGAGAAAGGGGTTCTTTCTTCCCGGCCATTCCTGTGGCGTGCGAGAAAATCCTTCTACGCCGCTGTAGCATCCGGAGAATGGAACCACTCGACCGGCAGGACCTCATCCTTTTGTCCGAGCTGCAGCGCGACTCGCGCCAGACGGTGCAGCAACTTGCGGACGCGGCGGGACTGTCGAGCACGCCGGCGTGGAAACGCATCAAGGAGATGGAAGCGAGCGGCGTGATCCGCGGCTACACGGCGCTGGTCGATCGCGAGAAGGTGGGGTTGTCGCTCGCGGTGCTGGCCGAGATCAACCTCACGCGCCACAACGAGGACGACGTGCGCCGCTTCGAGCGCGAGGTCGCGTCGTGCCCGCAGATCGTGAGCTGCTACGCGACCACGGGCCAGGCGGATTACGTGATCAAGGTGCTCGTGCCGGACATCAAGGCGTACGAGAGCTTCCTGCATGAGGTGCTCTTCAAATTGCCGGGCGTCACGCACGTGCGCTCGAGTGTCGTGCTCAAGGAGATCAAGTCGCAGACACGGCTGCCGTTCGCGGCGCCTCGTGCTGCGGCTCAGCAACGGCGGCGGCGCCAGGAAGTTCAAAGGCAATAGCCGGACGCAGAAGACGCAGAAACTTCGCAGAAGGCGCGGAAGAAGGACAAGAAAAAACTTCCGCGACTTCTGCGTCCGGCTGTTGAAGTGGCGAACCAGAAAGTTGCGCGAGATCAAGGTTTTTCGTATCATTCACCAACCGACCGGTCGGTTAATCAACTCCGGGAGCTCCCCTTATGTACACGCAGGCCATGGACACCATGGGCAAGGACGGCGGCGTTGCGAAGCCGAAGCCCGTGCGCTCGGCCGAGGACGTCGCGCGCGAGGACGCGTTCGAAGCGCGCATCGCCGGCGGTGAATTCGTCGAGCCCAAGGACTGGATGCCCGAGCACTACCGCAAGACGCTCGTGCGCCAGATCAGCCAGCACGCGCACTCCGAGATCGTCGGCATGCTGCCCGAGGGCAACTGGATCACGCGCGCGCCCACGCTCAAGCGCAAGGCGATCCTGCTCGCGAAGGTGCAGGACGAGGGCGGGCACGGCTTGTATCTCTACTCGGCCGCGGAGACGCTCGGCACGTCGCGCGACCAGATGATCGACGCGCTGCATACGGGCAAGGCCAAGTACTCGTCGATCTTCAATTACCCGACGCTGTCGTGGGCCGACGTCGGCGTGATCGGCTGGCTCGTCGACGGCGCGGCGATCATGAACCAGGTGCCGATCTGCCGCTGCAGCTACGGCCCCTACGCGCGCGCGATGATCCGCGTCTGCCGCGAGGAAAGCTTCCACCAGCGGCAGGGCTTCGAGTCGCTGCTGACGATGATGGGCAAGGGCACGCAGGCGCAGCGCGAGATGGTGCAGGACGCGGTGAACCGCTGGTGGTGGCCGTCGCTGATGATGTTCGGCCCGCCCGACGACCAGTCGCCCAACACCGCGCAATCGATGCGCTGGGGCATCAAGCGCGTCTCGAACGACGAACTGCGCCAGCGTTTCGTCGACGCGTGCGTGGACCAGGCGAAGGTGCTCGGCGTGTCGTTGCCCGACCCCCACCTGAAGTGGAACGAAGAACGCGGGCACTGGGACTTCGGCACGATCGACTGGAGCGAGTTCTGGAACGTGGTGAACGGCAACGGCCCGTGCAACCGCGAACGCCTCGCCGAACGCGTGAAGGCTTCCGACGACGGCCAGTGGGTGCGCGATGCCGCGCTGGCGTATGCGAAGCGTGTCGAGCTGAAGGAAGCTGCGTGAGGACAGCCGGACGCAGAAGCCGCAGAACAAGAGATGTATCTTCGGCGCCTTCTGCGAAGTTTCTGCGATTTCTGCGTCCGGTATTCGAAGGAACTGAAATGACCGAAGCGAAACAAGAATGGCCCCTGTGGGAAGTCTTCGTGCGTTCGAAGACCGGCCTCGACCACAAGCACTGCGGCAGCCTGCACGCGAGCGATCCGAAGATGGCGATCCAGATGGCGCGCGACGTGTACACGCGCCGCCAGGAAGGCACCAGCATCTGGGTCGTGCGCTCGGACCACATCGTCGCG
>DATBPW010000428.1:0-2303 GCA_036561125.1 Ramlibacter sp.
GTCGTCACCTGCGACGGGTCGTATTCGAGCTTGACGACTTCGGCGTGGCCGGTCGTGCCGGTGCACACGTCTTCATAGCTCGGGCGCTGCTTGCCGCCGTTGCTGTAGCCCGATTCGACGTCGGTGACGCCGCGCACCTTGACGTACACGGCTTCGGTGCACCAGAAGCAGCCGCCGCCGAGGGCGATCGTTTGGGTCGTGCTCATGGGGAATGTCCTTTGGGGGTGGATGCACTGTAGTCGGCGCAGGGGGCCTGCGCTTTACAGGGACGTCTTGACCCGCGCCGATGGCCGAGTTACATTACTAACCAGTCAGTCAGTAAGGCCGGGCCCGCACCCTATGTCGCTCTCCAAATTCATCGCGCCGCGCCACGACGACGTGCACGCCAAGCGCGAGCGCCGCAAGGAAGCGCGCCCGGGCGAGCTGCTCGACGCCGCGCTCGACCTGTTCGTCGAGAAAGGCTTCGCCGCGACGCGCGCCGAGGAAGTCGCCGCGCGCGCGGGTGTGTCCAAGGGCACGCTGTTCCTCTACTTCCCGAGCAAGGAAGAGTTGTTCAAGGCCGTCGTGCGCGAGAACATCTCGGGCCGCTTCGCGGAATGGAACGAGGAGTTCGCATCGTTCGACGGCAGCACCGCCGACATGGTGCGCTACTGCTTTCGCATCTGGTGGGAGCGCATCGGCGCCACGCGCGCGTCGGGCATCACCAAGCTGATCATCAGCGAAGCGCGCAACTTCCCCGACATCGCCAAGTTCTACCACCAGGAAGTGATCGCGCCGGCCGACGAGCTGATCCGCCGCATCATCGAGCGCGGCGTGAAGCGCGGCGAGTTCCAGGTGGACGACGTCGACTACGCCAAGTTCACCATCATCGCGCCGATGATCTACCTGGTGATGATGAAGCACTCCATCGGCGCGTGCCTGCCGGCGTCGATGGAGATCGATCCGCAGCGCTTCCTGCACATGCAGGTCGAGACGCTGCTGAACGGGCTCGTCAAGCGGCCCGCGGCGGCGAAGGGGCGCAAGTGACGCGCCGCCACGGCACATGGATCGGCGTCGCGGTGCTGCTGCTCGCGATCGCTTTCGGCGTGTTCCGCGCGGTCGGCAACAAGCGCGCCCAGCAGGAAGCCGTGCAGCAACAGGCGACGCAAAAGGTGCAGGCCGTCGTCGAACTCGCCGCGAGCGACGTCGTGCGCGTGCGCGAATTGAAACTCGCGCAGGGCCTGCCAATCTCGGGCTCGCTGCGCGCCGTGAACTCCGCGTTCGTCAAGGCGCGCGCCGCCGGCGACCTGCAGGGGCTCACCGTGCGCGAAGGCGACCCGGTGCAGGCCGGCCAGGTGATCGCGCGGGTCGACGCCACCGAATTCCTCGCGCGCCTGAACCAGGCGCAGCAGCAAGCCGATGCCGCCAAGGCGCAGATCGACATCGCCAGGCGCCAGTACGACAACAACAAGGCGCTGGTCGACCAGGGCTTCATCTCGAAGACGGCGCTCGACACGTCGTGGAACAGCCTGACGGCCGCGGAGTCGACGTACAAGGCCGCGCTCGCCGCGGTGGACGTGACGAAGAAGACGCTGGACGACACCGTCATGCGCGCGCCGATCGCCGGCATCGTGTCGCAGCGCCTCGCCCAACCCGGCGAACGCGTGGCCGTCGATTCGAAGGTGATCGAGATCGTCGACCTGTCGCGGCTCGAACTCGAAGCGACTTTGTCCGCTGCCGATTCGGTGAGCGTGCGCGTGGGCCAGCGCGCGACGCTGCAGATCGAAGGCCGCAGCGATGGCGTGCCGGCGAAGGTCGCGCGCATCAACCCGTCGGCGCAGGCGGGCAGCCGCAGCGTGCTCGCGTACCTCGAACTCGAGCAGCCGGCGGGATTGCGCCAGGGCCTGTTCGCGCAAGGCACGCTGGGCACGGGCGAGATCACCGCGCTGGCCGTGCCGCTCGCCGCAGTGCGCACGGACAAGCCCGCGCCGTATGTGCAGGTCGTCGAAGGCAACCAGGTGGCGCACAGGAGCGTGGAGCTCGGCGCGCGCGGCGATGCCGACGGCGAGATGATGGTCGCAGTGACAGGCGTCGCGCCGGGCGCGGTGGTGATCAAGGGGTCGCTCGGGCCGCTGCGCGAAGGCTCGCAGGTGAAGTTCACGGGCCCGCCCAAACCCTGAACCATGTGGTTCACCCGCGTCAGCCTCAAGAACCCCGTGTTCGCCACGATGGTGATGCTCGCCATCATGGTGCTCGGGCTGTTCTCGTACTCGCGGCTGCAGGTCGACCAGTTCCCCAACATCGATTTCCCGGTCGTCGTGATC
>DATBPW010000429.1:0-7092 GCA_036561125.1 Ramlibacter sp.
CATGAAGGAAGCGGGGCATACCGACTTCGATTTCACGTCGCTCGAAGGCTTTCTCGCGGCCAAGGTCATGCTCGAAGGGCTGCACCGTTCCGGGCACAACCTCTCGCGCGAAACCCTGATCGCGGAACTCGAGCGCCTGCACCAGTGGGACATGGGCGGCTTCACGGTCTCGTATTCGCCGACCAACCACGAAGGCTCGCACTACACGGACCTCACCATCATCGGCCGCGGCGGCCGGTTCGTGCACTAGTTCTTCGCGCCACGCCGGCAAGCCGGCGCTTGATGTGCGTCAAGCGCGGGGCGAGGGTGCGTCCCTAGCATAGGTGCATTGCCAATACACTTTCGGGACGCTGTGAAAGAAGAGCGCTTTGCCTATGACGGCCCCGGCGACCTGCTGTTGCCGCTTGCGGCGTCGTTGCAGAAGGTCGTCGACCCGGAGGTCGGCCTGAACATCGTCGACGTCGGGCTCGTGTACGGCGTGCGTGTGGCCGATGGCCGCATGGACGTCGACATCACCATGACATCCGCCGCGTGCCCGGTGATCGACGTCATCGTGGAAGACGTCGAGCGCGAGCTCGATCGCGCGATGCCGCCCGAATTGAAGATCCACGTCGAACTCGTCTGGGAGCCGCCATGGACGCCGTCGCGCATGAGCGATCGCGCCAAGGCCTCGATGGGCTGGTGATGCCGCGCCGCGCGGCGGGCGTCGCACTCGCCGTCGGTGTCGCGGCGGCACTCGCCTGCGGCATCGCCGGGGGCTTGCTGCGTGCGGGCGTCGTGGTGCCCATGGGTGGCGACACGCTCGCGCGCGCAGCCGTCGCGCATGCCGCGCTCATGATCTGCGCTTTCTTCGGCACGATGATCGGTGTGGAGCGCGCCGTCGCCGCGCGCCACTTGGCTGCGTGGCTGGCGCCCGCGGCATCGGCCGGTGCGGGCATCGCGTTGCTCGCCGGCGCTGGCGCAGTCGCTTCCTCGTTGCTCCTCGGCGCGGCGGTCGCCTTCCTCGGTGTGAACGTCGCGATCCTGCGGCGGCAGCGCGCTGCGCACACGGCGTTGCTTGTCGTGAGCGCGGCCTGCTGGTTGCTGGGCAATGCCGCGTTCGCACTTCACTGGCCGATGACGGCGATCGTGCCGTGGTGGTTCATGTTCCTCGTCGTGACCATCGCAGCGGAGCGGCTGGAGATGACGCGCCTCGCGCGGCGCCGGCCCGGCACGCAGGGATTCCTCTTCGCGATCATCGGCGCGCTCGCCGCGGGCGCGGAGATGTCGTCTTTCGCGCCGGGCGCGGGCGGCATGCTGTGGGGCGCCGCCATGGTTGCATTGGCCGCGTGGTTCTTCGTGTTCGACATCGCGCGCCACACGATCCGCACACCGGGCCTGCCGCGTTACATGGCCGTGTGCCTGCTCGCGGGCTACGCCTGGCTCGGCATCGGCGGCATCGCGTGGGTCGCGCAAGCGGCCGATGCGCCCACGCGCGACATCGCGCTGCATGCGATCGCACTCGGCTTCGTGTTCAGCATGGTGATGGCGCACGCGCCCGTCATCCTGCCGGCGATCACGCGCATCAAGCTCCAGTTCGGTCGCGTGTTCTACGTGCCCGTGCTGCTGCTGCACGCGTCGCTGGTGTGGCGGCTCGCGGGACCGTGGCTCGATGCGCGCGCATTCGCGCAGGGCGCGGTGGCGAACGCCCTGGCGATCGCGCTGTTCGCGACGGTCGCGGCCGGCGCGGCGATGGCGTGGCGCGCACGCCATCGCGCAGCCTGACCCGCCGCGCGAATCACGCGGTCACGGCGGCCGATTCGCGCGCAGCGCGCTTGCGCGCCTTGCCCGACTTCGCCTTGGCCACGCTGTCCTTCAGCTGGTCTTCCAGCGTGCGTTTCAATCGCGCCTCGAGCAAGCCGAGCACCGCGGCCTCCTCGGGCTTCAGCGCGGGCAGGTCTTCGCGCAATTCGGCCTCGACCTTGCGCTTGACGTCCAGCAGCAGTTCGCCCTGCTCGAATGCGAAAAGCACTTCGGGGTGCACGTAGCACTTGCGGCAGATCGTGGGCGTGTTGCCCAGGCGCTGCGCCACGCGCTCGATCGCAGCCTTCACGTTTTTCTTCACGGTCGCTTTCGGGTCGAAGGCCTCGAATTCCTGCAGTGCGATCGCCGCGAGCACGGTGCCCGACCACGTGCGGAAGTCCTTCGCGGTGACGTCACGCCCCGTGATCTCCTTGAGGTACTCATTGACGTCCGCCGACGTGACTTCCTTGAGCTCGCCGTCGTCACCCAGGTACTGGAACAGGCGCTGGCCCGGCAGGTCCTGGCACTGGCGCACGATTTTCGCGACGCGGCGGTTGCGCACCTTCAGGTCCCAGGTCTTGCCGCTCTTGCCCTTGAATCGGAACTTCAGCTCGGCTCCGTCGACCTTCACGTGCGGGTTGCGCAGCGTGGTCAGCCCGTAGCTGTTGTTCTCCTTCGCGTAGTCGTCGTTGCCCACGCGGATCAGCGTGGTCTCGAGCAGGTTCACCACCGTGGCGAGCACCTTCTCGCGCGGCAGTCCCTCGAGCGCCATGTCGTCCGCGATCTTGCGGCGGATCGCGGGCAGCGCTTTCGCGAACTCGATCATGTGCTCGTACTTCGTGCTCTCGCGCACCTCTCGGAACTGCGGGTGGTAGCGGTACTGCTTGCGCCCGCGCGCGTCGCGGCCGGTGGCCTGCAGGTGGCCGTTGGCCCGGGGGCAGATCCACACCTGCGTCCACGCCGGCGGGATCGCGAGCTTGCGGATGCGTTCCAGCGCCGGCTCTTCGGTGACGGGCTCGCCGCTGGGCTTGAAGTAGACGAAGCCGTCCCCGACGAGTTCGCGGCGCAAGCCCGGGTCGTCGTCGTTCACATAGGAAAGCCCGGCTTCCTCGGCCGCTTGTCTGGGGTCGTCCACCCACCCATGTTCACCTGCGCGCCGTTGCGGCTGTGTAGGACCGGGTCAACAAAGGAGCGCTATAAAAAGAACCGGCCCTCGAAGGGCCGGGAAATTTGGGAGGAAAGCGCCGGGCAGGAGACTCTCCATGACAGAAAGCGGTCCCGGCGCAAGGCCATTGTTCGCGACGGCACCTGAGCGGCACCTGACCTCGCGCAACCGGCGCGCTCCTAGCGCGAATCGGCCATGCGCGGAGTGAAGTTCTGCGCGAACCACTCGGCGAGCACGCGCTTTTCGTAATAGAGCGGCGTCGACGTGTTGTTGAGGAAGACGTGGTTCGTGTAGTCGAGGTCCGTCAGGCGCGCCTCGCCGCTGCGAATCACCTGGCCGTGCGACTCGAGGCTGTAGCGCACGTGGAACTTCGGCGGGTCGGCGCGGTTCCTGAGCGTGCGCACGCGGCCGCGCGGCGTGTCGCGCCAGTTGCCCGCGAGGTCGACATCGAGGAAGTCCACGTGCAGCACCTGGTCGGGCGGCAACCGGGCGGCCAGTTGCTGCAGGTAATTCGTGAGCGCCCTCATCGTGTCGGGCTCTTCCCACCGGTTCGTGGCGAGGTCGGCCATGTTGGCCGGGTCTGTGAACTTCACGTCCGCCGTGCCGGCGAATGCGGCCGAAGAGGCCAGGGCGGCGGCGGCCAGGAGGATGCGGGAATGGAACATGCGTGGGCCTTTCTTCGGCTGCTGCTCCATTCTGGTTCGTGGCCGGCATTCTTTCCACCCGCTTTACCTGCCGGACGCAATCGGTCCCCGGAACCGCAGTTCGTCGCGGCCGGCCGTGGTTCGTCGGGTTGGCTTTGGCCGCGCGGGGCCGCGCTGCCAGACTGCCCGGTGGAGCAGTCCGTAGCCACCTCGCCTGGAGAGACCCCGATGGACGCCAAGGATCGCCTGCTGCTGGCCTACCTGCAGCGCAACGCGCGCATGACGGCGGCCGAGCTCGGCCCGAAGCTGCAGCTGTCGCGCAGCGCCGTGCAGGCGCGCATCACGCGGCTCGAACGCACGGGCGTGATCAGCGGCTACACGGTGATCCTGCGGCACCGGCCGCCGGGGGGAACGCTGCGCGCGTGGATGCTCATCACGATCGAAAAGGACGGCGACTCCGCGAAATTGATCGAGCTCATGCGCGAGGTGCCGGGCGTCGGCTCCATCCACCTGCTCACGGGCGAGCTCGATTTCATCGTCGAAGCCGTCGCGGCCACGCCACTCGCGATCGACGACGTGCGCAAGGAAGTGGCCGCGTTGCCCGGCGTCGCGGACATCCGCACGCACCTCGTGCTGCGCGCGTCGCTGCCCGATGCGGGCTCGCCGCCGGGGGCGGTCACGCGTTTCGACGACGAACTCGCGGGCGAGGTGAACTGAGGCTTGCGTCGCATTGCGACATGGCAATGCACACTTGGAGCCAAGTACTGCCACGCATTCTCCGCGGCAAGGCCCATCGATGTAATCCGGCGGTCCCATTGACCGAAGGAGAAGACAGATGGACGCGGACTACGGAAGGTTCAGGAGAACGGCACTCGCGCGCGCAGCGCTCGCGGCGCTGTGCGGGTCGGGCGCGGTAGCGGGCGCGCAGGCGCAGCAGGCGTCGCTCGAGCGCGTGGAGATCACGGGTTCGGCCGTGCGGCGCGTGGACGCGGAGACGGCGCTGCCCGTCACCGTGCTGAAGGTCGACGACCTGCGGCAGCAGGGCTTCACCACCGTCGAAGACATCATGCAGACGCTCGCGGGCAACCAGACGTCGCAGGGCACGGCCGGCTCGGTCGGCGCGAGCACCGGCGGCGGCGTGTTCGCGAACCTGCGCGGGCTCGGCGCGAACAAGACGCTGGTGCTGCTCAATGGCCGGCGCATCGCCAACCAGGCCGTCGGCGGCGCGGGCGCGGGCGGCGACAGTTCCGCGCCGGACCTCAACACGATCCCGCTCGGTGCGATCGACCGCATCGAAGTGCTGCGCGACGGCGCGTCGTCGCTGTATGGCACCGACGCCATCGGCGGCGTGATCAACTTCATCACGAAGAAGGACTTCCAGGGCGGCGAGGCCAGCGCGCAATACAGCAGCCCGCAGCATCCCGGCGGCAAGTCGTACCAGGCGACGCTCGGCTTCGGCCGCGGCGACCTCGACAAGGATCGCTGGAACGTCTTCGGCTTCGCCGACGTGCAGCACCAGGACGTGGTGACGACGCCGCAGCGCTCGTCGTTCGCGACGGCCAACAAGACGTCGCCGACGGGCTTCCCGGGCGCGTGGTCGCAAGGCGGCGCATCGGTCAGCCCGTTCGCGCCGGCATGCAACCAGCAATACCAGGCGCCGTCGGGCACGACGTGCGCGTACTACTACTGGAACTGGGTCGACCTCGTGCCGAAGACCGATCGACTGACCGGCATGATCAAGGGCACGCTCGCGCTCGGCGCCGACCACCAGCTCGGCCTCGAATACACCGTGGCGCAGACGAAGGTCTGGACCAACTTCGCGCCGGTGCCCGAAGGCGCGCTCACGATGAACCCAAGCTCGCCGTTCTTCCCGGGCAACGGCGTCACGCCCGCGCCGCCCGCAGGGACCGACTGGGACCCGACGCAGCCGATCCGCGTGCGCTGGCGCAGCGTGCCGGCGGGGCCGCGGTCCGAGCTGAACGAATCGGTGCAGCAGCGCGTCGTCGCCTCGCTCGAAGGCACGATTGCCGGCTGGGACTACAACACCGGCCTCGCGTGGAACCATGTCGACACGACGCGCGACCTCGTCGGCGGCTACGTGGACGACAACATCATCCGTAACGCGGTGGCCAACGGCACCCTGAACCCGTTCACGCCGAACCTGCCCGCCGACCAGCAGGCCATCGTCGCCTCGTCGGTCAAGAACGGGCGGCTGTTCGACGCGAAGGGCGACGTGCTCGCATGGGATGCGCGCGTCGGGCGGGAAATGGGCGACTGGTTCAGCGCGGGCCGCAAGGCGGCGCTCGCCGTCGGCGCCGAGATCCGCCACGAGAAGTACACACAACTGGCGAACCCGGCCTACGCGGCGCAAGTGGTGTCGAGCACCGGCTTCGACCCGAACACCGACAACGAGGGCCAGCGCAGCGTGTGGGCCCTGTACGGCGAGCTGAACGTGCCGGTGACGAAGGCGTTCGAGGTCACCGCGTCGCTGCGCTACGACCACTACCCGGACTTCGGCAGCACCACCAACCCGAAGCTGTCGGCGAAGTTCGCGCCCAGCGACAAGTGGGCCTTGCGCGGCTCGGTGTCGACGGGCTTTCGCGCGCCGTCGCTGTTCGAGCTGCATTCGGCGCAGGTCTTCACGAACACGGCCAACAACTGGAACGACCCCGTGCGCTGCCCGGGCGGCAACCCGGTCGCCGGCGCCTCGCGCGCGGACAACTGCGCCGTGCAGTTCATGTCGCTGGTCGGCGGCAACACCGGCCTGCAACCCGAGAAGTCCCGGGGCGCGACGTTCGGCCTCGTGCTGCAGCCGATGCCGGAATTCGACGCCACCGTGGACTTCTGGTGGATCAAG
Organism: Ramlibacter sp.; assembly: GCA_036561125.1. Classification (GTDB taxonomy): domain Bacteria; phylum Pseudomonadota; class Gammaproteobacteria; order Burkholderiales; family Burkholderiaceae_C; genus Ramlibacter. The sequence continues at coordinate 6,449 of DATBPW010000429.1, forward strand.
ATGAAGAACACGATCGGCGCGCTGGCCGATGCGACGGTGTTCGGCGATCCGGCCGCCTATGCGTCGCACTTCGTGCGCGCGCCCGACGGCTCGCTCGCCACCGACGGCAGCCAGTGCAACACCGCGGCCAACCCCGGCCCGCAGTGCGGCTACGTCACGCTGCTGAATGACAACCTCGGCGACGTGAAGACCAGCGGCGTCGACCTCGCGGCCAACTGGCGCCTGCGCACGGGCATGGGCAACTGGCTGTTCCGCCTGCAGGAGACGTATGTCTCCACGTTCCGCTTCCAGACCGAGCGCGGCGGGCCGTGGTTCGACGGCGTGGGCCTGTACAGCGGCAACCCGAACATCGGGGGCGGCGGCCCGGTGTTCCGCAACCAGTTCACCGTCTCCGCGCAGTGGTCGAAGGGACCGTGGGCCGCGGGACTGGTGAATCACTACAAGTCCGCCTACCTCGACCAGAACGTCGGGCAGCCCGTGATCGCGCAGGTCGGCGCGTATTCCACCTGGGACCTGTACGGGACGTGGTCGGCGAACAAGAGCCTGACGCTCACGCTGGGCGTGAAGAACGCGCTCGACAAGAAGCCGCCGCACACGGAGCAGGCCGCGACGTTCCAGGTCGGCTACGACCCGCGCTTCACCGA
>DATBPW010000430.1:0-2271 GCA_036561125.1 Ramlibacter sp.
GGCGATGCGCGAAGCCACGAGCAGGTCGTCGATCAGTTTCAGCTGCACCTGCGCACTCTGCTCGATGACCGCGAGCCCGCTCTCCAGTTCGGCGGGCGCCGGGTGGTCGCGCAGCATGTGGACCCAGCCGAGGATCGCGGAGAGCGGCGCGCGCAGTTCGTGGGCCAGCATCGCCAGGAATTCGTCCTGTGCGGGGCCGTGCTGCCGCGCCTCGTCGCCTTGCGCGCGCCGGGCCGCGAGCTCCGCCTGCAAGTTCATCGGCGCACTCCCCTGTGTGCCTCGGCCGCGACAACGCGGCCTGTCCGCGATGACAAGGCGCGCGCACGCATGTCATCATGTCCGCGCACAGGAGAAGGCCGGCCCGTGCCGCTGAAAGCATTCATCGTCGAAGACAACCTGTCGATCCGCGAGAGCCTCGTCGAGGCGCTGGCCGAACTCGCCGACGTCCAGACCTGCGCAGTGGCGTCGGACGAACGCACCGCAAAAGCCTGGCTCACCAATCCCGCGAACGAATGGGACCTCGCCATCGTCGACCTCGTGCTGGAGACGGGCGGCAACGGCTTCGGCGTGCTGCGCGCCGTGAGCGGCCGCGGCGGGCGGCGCAAGGTGGTCGTCCTCACCGGCACCGCGAACCCCGACGTGCGGAGGCACTGCGAGGCGCTGGGCAGTGACGGCGTCTTCGACAAATCCATGGAAACCGACGCGCTCATCGACTGGTGCCTCGCGCAATCGCGGGCCCGGGGCGCGGCGTAACTGCATCGGATTGTGTCGGGGCCGCGCGCCACCGATGTGTAGGACGTCGCCCCAATGCGACGGGACGGCCGGGGCTCGTTGCCGGGCGCAACCCTGCCGCCGCGGAGCATGCGAGAATCCGCCGGAAATTACTGCTCAGCCACGGCCAGAGATGCGGACGAAGGAATGAACCCCGCCATCCTCGTGATCGACGACAACCCGGACCACCTGGAGCTCACGGTGATGGCCCTGGGCGAGTGCTGCGACCCGCGCGACGTGCGCACCAGCAGCGACGGCGCCGAGGCGCTCGAATGGCTGCTGGGGCGCGGCACGCACGACGGCCGCGACACCACGCAGCAGCCGCACCTGATCATCCTGGACATGAAGCTCGTGCGCATGCACGGCCTGGACGTGCTGCGGCGCCTGCGCGAAGACGCGCGCACCGCGACGATCCCGGTCGTCATGCACTCTTCGTCCACCGAAGCCGGCGACATCGCCGCGTGCTACGCCAACGGTGCGAACAGCTACGTGCGCAAGGCCACCGACTACGACGAGTTGCGCCGCAAGATGCGGCAGGTGCACGATTTCTGGCTGACGGTGAACGAGCGCCAGCGCCCGGCCTGAATCAGGCGGCCGCGCCTTCTTGCGCGATCCGGCGCAGCGCCTGCTCGAACACCTCGGGCGGCTGGCCCCCCTGGATCAGGTGGCGGTCGTTGACGATCACCGCAGGCACCGCATGGATGCCGTGCGACTGGTAGAAGTCCTCGCGCTCCCGCACGTCGCCGGCATATTCGTCGCCCGAGAGGATCGCGCGCGCACGCGCGGCGTCCAGCCCCGCGTCTTCCACGCAATCGAGCAGCACCTGCGCATCGCCGGGGCTGCGCCCGTCGGTGAAATACGCCTTGAACAGCGCCTTCTTCAGCGCAAGCTGCTTGTCCGCGCCTTCCGTTTCCGCCCAATGCAGCAGCCGATGCGCATCGAACGTGTTGTAGATGCGGTCGCGCCCCTCCTTGCGGAACTCGAAGCCGACGGCCGCACCGCGCTCACGAATGGCGTCGCGTGCAGCGCGCTGCTGTTCCGGCGTCGTGCGGTACTTCTGCGTGAGGTGTTCGGTGACGTCCTGCCCCTCGCGCGGCATCGCCGGGTTCAACTCGAAAGGCTGGAAGTGCAGCTGCGCGTCGACGGCGCCGTCGAGCGCGCCCAGTGCGCGCTCGAGCGACGCGAGCCCGATCGCGCACCAGGGGCACGAGACGTCCGAAACGAAATCGATCTTGAGCGGGGTGGCCATGCCGCCATCGTAGCGGGCATGGCGCATCCCTGCCTCGGGCACGGTCACGTGCCGATCTGCCCCGTCACCGGCAACACGGTGCCGGTGATGTAGCTGGAACACACCGGCGACGCCAGGAACACATAGGACGGCGCCAGCTCTTCCGGCTGCGCCGGCCGCTTCATCACCGTCTCCTTGCCGAACTGCTTGAGCGATTCCGCATCCTTGTCCGCGGGATTGAGCGGCGTCCACACCGGCCCGGGCGCGACCGC
>DATBPW010000431.1:0-2829 GCA_036561125.1 Ramlibacter sp.
GAAGTCTGGGGCGAAGACTAGGTCGGGCCGCGTGAAGCTCATCGTTGCCATCGTCCTCGCGCTGTCCACCCTCGGCGCGTTCGCGGCGCCGTCGCGCCCGATTCCCGGCCAGTACATCGTGATGTTCCGCAATTCCGTCGCGGACCCGATGGCGGCGTCGGACCGCATCGTTCGCGAGGCCGGTGGCCGGCGGCACCATGCCTACACGCGCGTGCTCAAGGGCTTCGCGGCCACGCTCTCCGACGCCGCCGTGGAGCGGCTGCGCAATGATCCGGACGTCGTGGCGATCGAACAGGACCAGGAGGTCACGATCGACGACGTCGAGGACCAGGCCCCCTGGGGGCTCGATCGCATCGACCAGGCCGACCGCCCGCTGGACACGCAGTACCACTACAACGCAACTGGCGCGGGCGTGTACGCCTTCATCATCGACACCGGCATCCGCGCCGACCACGTGGAGTTCGGCCACCGTGTCATCGCCGGCTACACCGCGGTGGCGGACGGCAACGGCACCAACGACTGCCACGGCCACGGCACGCACGTCGCGGGCACGGTGGGCGGCGCGACTTACGGCGTGGCCAAGCAGGTCACGCTGGTGCCCGTGCGCGTGCTCGGATGCTCGGGCAGCGGCAGCTACAGCGGCATCATCGCGGGCATCGACTGGGCCGTGAACAGCAACCTGCGCCCGGCCGTGGCGAACATGTCGCTCGGCGGCGCGCGCTCGTCGATCGTCAATTCGGCGGTGGCGCGCGCCACCGCCGCAGGCATCACGATGGTCGTCGCCGCCGGCAACGACAACTCCGATGCGTGCACCAAGTCGCCCGCCAGCGAACCGAGCGCCATCACAGTCGGTGCGACGACGGACACGAGCGACACGCGTGCGGTGTTCTCCAACTTCGGCACCTGCGTCGACCTGTTCGCACCGGGCGTGAACATCACGTCGTCGTGGAACTCGAGCCCCACCGCCACGAACACGATCAGCGGCACATCGATGGCCACGCCGCACGTCACCGGCATCGCGGCGCTCGTCGCGGCAGCGAACCCGTCGTCGAGCCCCGCGGCGATCTCCGCATTCATCGTCGCGAACGCATCGGCCAACAAGATAGCGTCGGTGGGCACGGGTTCGCCGAACCTGCTGGCCTATTCGCTGGGAACGGGCACGCCCGTCGAGCCGCCGCCGCGCGAAGTCGCGGTCAGTTCGCTGACGGGGCAGCCGCAGCGTTCCGGCCACAACTGGCGCGCGCGCATCAGCGTATCGGTGCGCGACCTTTCGACCGGCCGCAGTGCAAGCGGCGCGACGGTGCAAGGGACCTTCTCCACGGGCCGCAGCGGGCAATGCACCACCAACAACCGTGGGACGTGCAACATCGTGAGCCTGAGCACGCCCGCGACCACGGCGGCCATCGTGTTCACGGTGAGCGACATCGAACTCACGGGATTCGCCTACGCGGCCGACCAGAACGCGGCGACGCAGGTGACGGTGACGCAGAACCGCCGCTAACGCGCAGCAGCTTCGCGCCGCAGCCGTTCGAACGAAACGAGCCGGCCGGCCAACGCGCTGGCCATCACCGTCGCCGGGCTTGCGAGCCACACCTGGCCCGGCCCCGAGCGGCCGGGGAAGTTGCGATTGATCGCGCTGACCGTGACCTGCGACGTATCTTCCGACGAGCCCGGCCCGCAGTTCGCGCACGCGCCGCACGACGGCTGCAGGATGCGCGCGCCCGCCGCTTCAAACGTGCGGTCGTAGCCTTGCGCGATGCAGTAGTCGCGCACCGCGGTGGTCCCGTATTGCAGGTATAGCTTCACGCGCGCGGGCACGCGCAGCCCCTGCGCGAGTCCCCACGCCAGCACTTCGTGATAGCGATCGAAGTCTTCGCGCTTGCCCGCCGTGCACGAGCCGCCGTAGGCGATGTCGACCTGCACATCGCCGTCGAGCTGGTCGATCGGCATCCCGCGCCCCGGGTCGCCCGGCGCGGCGACCATCGGCGACAGCATCGAGCAATCGACCTCGATCGTGTGCGCATACGCCGCGCCATCGTCGCTTCGCATCCAGGGCTCGATGGTGAATTCGATGCCGCGCCGCTCTTTCAGGAAGCGCAGGGTTTCGGCATCCGGCGCGACGATGCCCGTGACGCCGCCGATTTCCGCCACCATGTTCGTGAGCGTCGCGCGCTCGTCGATGGCCATCGCGTCGATCGCGGTGCCCGCGAACTCCATCGCCTTGCCGACGGCGCCACCGGTGCGAATCTCTGGCAGCGCGAGCAGGTGCAGTGCGACGTCCTTCGCACTGAGCCCCGGCGCGAGCGGTCCGTCCAGCCGCACGAGCATGCCCTCGGGCATCGTGAGCCGCACCGCGCCGGTGACGAACGCGCTCGCGATGTCGGTCGCCCCGACGCCGAAAGCGACGCAGCCCAGTGCGCCACTGTGCGTGGTGTGCGAGTCGGTGCCGACGACCACCTGGCCCGGCAGCGCATACCGCTCGGCCATCATCGCGTGCGAGATGCCGGCCACGTTGCTGCCGTCATCGGCGCGCGCTTCGGCATCGGTCAACGTGCGATGGCAGCGCAGCGCGTGGCGCGCGACGAAATCGCGCTGCGCCTGCTGCATGGCGCGCATGTTCGGCACGAGCCCGTTACGCAGGTGCGCCGGGCTTTCGTCCACGTACGTCGTGTGGTCCTCGAAGACGAGCACCGAGTCCTTGTCCTTGATCTCGTAGCCGCGCGGAAACGCTGTGTCGAGCAGGTGCCCCGTCATGCCCGTGTAGTACTCGTGAATGAAGCGCCAGTCCGCGCGCACGAACATGCCTTCGCCGGGACGCGGCGACTCCGG
>DATBPW010000432.1:0-1764 GCA_036561125.1 Ramlibacter sp.
GACGCGCCCGCTCGGCGCGACGCTGGGCGACTTGCTGGACAAGCCCGCAGCCCAGGGCGGGATGCACCTGAGCCGGCTCTATGCGTCCCTGGTCCTGGTGGCTTTCATCGCGGTGTGCGTGAAGCTCATTCCGCAGCGGCCCGCCAGCGGGGAAGGTGCCGCCGCGTGAGCGCGTGCGAGGCTGTGGCGATCGAGTCTCATGTTGATTTCAGGAGCATGGCGCATGCTTCGTCCGTTGCCCACGTTGCGGCAAGCAGTACCAAAGGAGTTTTCATGATCAAACCTGCTATTAGCCTTCTCGCGCTTTTCGCAGCCCTCGCGTCCCCGCTCGCCTTCGCTGCGGCCCCTTCACAGCAGGAGTTGCTCACCCAGGCCCGGATCACCCGGGATGAGGCGACCCGGACCGCGCTGGGCAAGGTGCCCAACGGCGACGTCCGGACCGCCGAGCTGGAGCGCGAACACGGCAAGCTGATCTGGTCGTTCGACATCGCGCGGCCCGGCCGCAGCGGCGTGACCGAAATCCAGGTCGATGCCGTCACCGGCAAGGTCGCGTCCGTCAAGCGCGAGAGCGCACCCCAGGAAGCCCGCGAAGCCGCCGCGGAATCGGCACACAAGTGAGCCGCGACCGCACCGCCGCGCTCGACGACTTGGGTGGCGGCGCCTTCGGCGGCCTGACGACCCCGCACGATCGCGCCGGATGTCGGTCGACGACCTGACCGCACTGCTCTCCCGCATGGGCGAGGCGGGGTACGCGCTGATCTTCGTTGCAGCCCTGCTCGAGTCGGCCGCGATGCTCGGCTTGTTCGTGCCGGGAGAAGCGGTGGTTCTTGCCGCCGGCTTCTTCGCGGCGCGCGGCAGTTTCAAGCTGGACGTGCTCTTCGCATGCGTCGCCCTCGGCGCGGCCGTGGGCGACAGCATCGGTTACGAAATGGGCCGGCGCTGGGGTCGAGCGCTGCTCGTGCGGTTCGGTCCGCGCGCGGGGCTGAGCGAGCACCGCCTGCAGCGCGTCGAGCGCTTCTTCGCGAAGTACGGTGCGCCGTCCGTATTCCTTGGCCGCTTCATCGGCTTTGCTCGCGCCGTCGTGCCCTTCATTGCCGGCGCGTCGGGCATGCGCTATCGCGCTTTCCTGCCGTACAACATCGCCGGCGCGCTCGCGTGGTCCGCCGTCGTGCTCCTGGCAGGCTATTTCCTCGGCGACAGTTGGCGGCTCGTCGAAAATTCGCTGGGACGCGCAGCCGCGATCGGCGCAACGGTCGCCGCCATCGCGTGGCTGCTACGCCGCCAGCTGCGCAAGCCGGCCGCGCTCTGGGCCGAACTGCTCATCGTCGTCCTGTTCGTCTGCGCTTTTGCGGGCATTGCCGAGGACGTCGTCACGAACGATCCCCTCACCCGGGTCGATGTGCGGGTTCTGCTCTGGCTGGAAGCGCACCGCACGCCGGCCATGACAATGGCCATGCGTCTCGTGTCGTCGGTACACGCGCCCGCGCCGATGGTCGCAGCAACCTGTGCGCTGGCGTTCTGGTTGTGGCGGCGGCGCGACCATTACTGGCTCAAGGCGCTCGTGCTCACCGTGCCGGCGGGGATGCTGGTGAACACGCTGCTGAAGCTGGCATTCCATCGCGCGCGCCCGGCGCTGGAGCATCCATTGCTCACGCTGCATTCATACAGCTTTCCGAGCGGGCACGTTGCGGGCGCGACGCTCTTCTACGGAATCCTCTGTGCCGTGGTGTTCAGCCGCACAGACCGTCGCGCAGTGCGAGTGGC
>DATBPW010000433.1:0-4132 GCA_036561125.1 Ramlibacter sp.
AGCGCGATCGCGTAGGCCATCGCCATCGTCAGCTGAAATATGCGGTAGTTGCCCAGCACGAAAGGCAGGATGCACGCGATCGCGAAGAGCACCAGCAGGCCGGCGATCTGCTGCGACGAGAGTTTGCGATGGACGTCCATCTGCCTCATACGCGCGCCACGTGCACCTTTCCGAACAGGCCCGAGGGCTTGAGCACAAGGACCGTCACGATGATGATGAGTGCCACGGTGAGCTTGAGTTCCGTGCCGAGATACAGGCCGACCACGTTCTCGATCACGCCGACGAGGAAGCCGCCGACGACAGCGCCGCCGGGGCTGTCGATGCCGCCCAGCAGTGCACCCGCAAAGGCATACAGCAGGATGCCGCCCATCATGTTCGGCTCGAGGTACACGATGGGCGCGACCATGATGCCGGCGATGGCGCCGATCGCCGACGCGAGCCCCCAGCCGAGCGCGAGCATCCAGCTCACGCGCACGCCGACGAGCCGGCTCGACGCCGGGTTCTGCGCCGCCGCGCGCATCGCGAGGCCCAGCGGCGTGAAGCGGAAGAACGCGAACACCAGCGCCAGCACGACGAGCGTCACGCACATCGCGCCGAGTTCGTGAGGCCCGATGTAGGTGTTGTCGAACAGCGCGTGTTCGGGGAAGGGGCTGGGGAACGGCTTGATCGTGTAAGAGAAGATCCAGCCCGCGACGCTGTTGAAGACGACGAGCAGGCCGATGAAGACGATCACCACCGACAGCACCGGCGCGTTCTCGACGGGGCGCATGATGACGCGCTGGATCAGCACGCCGCCGGTGAACGCGATGAGCACCGTGAGGAAGAACGCCACCCAGTAGGGCATGCCGGCGTTGATCATCGACCAGCAGATGTACGTGGCGAACATCGCGATCTCGCCCTGCGCGAAGTTCACGAGGTGCGTGGCCTGGTAGATCATCACCAGCGCGAGCGCGACGCTGGCGTAGATGCCGCCGGTGGCGAGGCCGGAAACGATCTGGTGCAGCAGCAGGTCCATCGGCTCAGTAGCCCAGGTACGAGCGGCGCACCGCTTCGTCGTTGCGGATGCGCTCGGCCGGCCCGGACATCACGACGCGGCCGGTCTCGAGCAGGTACGCGTGGTCCGCGAGGCGCAGCGCGAGCGACGCGTTCTGTTCGACCAGCAGGATGCTCGTGCCTTCCGCCTTGTTGATGCCGGCGAGGATGTCGAACAGCTCGCGCACGATCAGCGGCGCGAGGCCGAACGACGGCTCGTCGAGCAGCAGCAGGCGCGGGCGCAGCATCAACGCACGCGAGACGGCGAGCATCTGCTGCTCACCGCCCGACAGCGTGCCGGCTTGCTGCTTGCGCCGCTCGCGCAGGCGCGGGAAGTGCGTGTACATGCGCTCGAAGTCGGCCTGCACCTGCGCCTTGTCCTTGCGCGTGTACGCGCCCATGCGCAGGTTCTCTTCGACGGTGAGCTCGAGGAACGTGCCGCGGCCGTCGGGCACGTGCGCGACACCGCGCCGCACGATGTCTTCCGTCAGCTTGCCGTCGATGCGCTCGCCGGCGAACGTGACTTCGCCTTGCATGCGCACCATGCCGCACACCGCGCGCAGCGTCGTCGTCTTGCCCGCGCCGTTCGCGCCGAGGATGGTGGTGATGCCGCCTTGCGCCACGTCGAAGTCCATGCCGTGCAGCACGCGCGTCGCGCCGTACTGGGCGTGGAGGTTGCGCACCTGCAGCAGCGGCGTCATTCCTCTTCCCCCAGGTACGCCTTGATCACCTCGGGGTTCGCCTGCACCTGCGCCGGCGTGCCGTCGGCGATCTTGCGGCCGAAGTCCAGCGCCACCACCTGGTCCGACACTCGCATCACCAGGCTCATGTGGTGCTCGACGAGCAGGATCGTGAGCTTCAGCTCCTGCTGGATGCGCCGCAGCAGCTGGCGCAGCGTGTCGACTTCTTCGTGGTTCAGGCCGCCTGCCGGTTCATCGAGCAGCAGCAGCTTCGGCTTGGACAGCAGCGCGCGCGCGAGCTCCACGCGCTTTTGCGTGCCGAAGGGCAGGTCGGACACGGGCCGGTAGGCGACGTCGTGCAGGTCCAGCAGGTTGATCGCGTCGGCTGCGCGCTCGCGCAGCGTCGCCTCTTCGCGCCGCACCCACGGCAGTCTCAGCGCGTTGGAGAAGAAGCCGCTCTTGGTCTGGCTGTGCCCGCCGATCATCACGTTGTCCAGCACCGTCATCGTCTTGAACAGCGCGAGGTTCTGGAACGTGCGGCCGATGCCCAGCACCGCGATCTTGTGCGCCGCGTAGTCGGTGAGCGGTTTGCCTTCGAAGAGAATGCGGCCTTCGCTGAACGTGTACAGGCGCGACAGGCAATTGAAGAGCGTCGTCTTGCCGGCGCCATTCGGGCCGATCAGGCCGGCGATCGTGCCCGGCCGGACCGAGAAGGTAACGTGGTCGAGCGCGGTGATGCCGCCGAACCGGACGGTGACATCAGAGACTTCGAGCAGCGCTGCCGACATGGGCTGGTTTATGTCGCCGCCGCGACTGGCGCGCCAAGGGTGGAAACCCCTGTCGCTTGGGCGTCAGCGACGGTGCTGAGCTTGCCGGGTGCGAAGCGGCGCCGCCGCGTGCCGGTAGGGACTTACCCGGAACCGGTGCGACTCGGCCGCCAAGGAAACGCAGTGCACAAATAAACCGTCGGGACACCCGCAATACCTGTCACCATGGACCGCCATGGGTTCCATGGAAAAGGATGTTCCATGGGTCCCTATGTGTGGTGTGTGATCGGCGCAATCGTCGGTGCGCTCGCGATCATGCTCGGCGGCGAGACCGATTTCGTGAGGCGGGTCGAATCTGTGGGGGTCGGCGTCTTCGGTGCATTCATCGGCGGCCAGTTCCTCCCGACGATGTTCCTGCCCGCCGCTCCCCAAGGCGCGGGGTTGGGCATGCCCGCGGTCGCACTGGCCATCGGCTGTGCCATCTTCGCAGTGTTCCTGCTGCGCGTGATGCGCAAGGCCGTCGGCCCGATGAAAACCGGCAAGAAGCGCAACCGCAACGCCTGATGCGCGGCGGCAAGAGCGGGTTCGGCGTATCGTCCGGTAAGGTTCGCGCCGCTTTGCGCGACCCAACGCCATGAACAAGCCCTTCATCGTCGCCATGCTGGCCCTTGCATTCGGTGGCAAGGCCATCGCTGCCGAAAAAGCCGTCAACCTCCCCGCGCCCGCGCAGGACGTCGCCACAAACGCTCCGAGCGAGACCGCCGTTTTCGCCGGCGGCTGCTTCTGGGGCGTGCAGGCGGTGTTCCAGCACACCCGGGGCGTGCTCAACGCCGTCTCCGGCTACGCGGGCGGCGACAAGGCAAGTGCGCATTACGAGATCGTCAGCAGCGGCCTGACGGGCCACGCGGAGTCCGTGCAGGTGACGTACGACCCCAGGCAGGTGTCGTACGGCAAGCTGATGCAGGTGTTCTTCTCCGTCGCGCACGATCCCACGCAGCTGAACCGCCAGGGGCCGGACTCCGGCACGCAATATCGCTCCGCGATCTTCTACCGCACGCCGGACCAGAAGCAGGCGGCCGAGCGCTACATCGCGCAGCTCGACGCGGCGAAAGTGTTCCCCTCGAAGATCGTCACGCAGGTGACGCCGCTCCAGGGGTTCTACGCCGCCGAGGGCTATCACCAGGACTACGCCACGCTGCATCCCGATTCGCCGTACATCGCGTACAACGACCTGCCGAAGATCACGAACCTGAAGGTGGTGATGCCGCAGGTGTATCGCGCCAAGCCCGCGCTGGTGTCGGACGCGAAGTGATCAGGGCCACGCGGCCAGGAACGCCAGCAGCACCTTCGCCGAGTTGTCCGCGGCGAGCTTGAAGAACGTCCGGATCTCGTTCTCACCTTCGCCGCCGCCGGCGAGGTCGCTGAGCGAGCGGAACGCGATGAAGGGCACGCCGTTGGAATAGGCGACGTGCGCGACGGCCGCGCTTTCCATGTCGAGCACGTTCGCCCCGAACGTCTTGTACGCGTATTGCCGGAACGCCGCGTTGTCGACGAACGCCTGGCCCGACACCCCGTGCCCGCCGAACACCACGCGCGGCGGGTGCAACAGGCACACCTTCTGCTCGTCGCAGCGCTCCAGTTGCGCGGAGGCGG
>DATBPW010000434.1:0-3147 GCA_036561125.1 Ramlibacter sp.
GACCTGCACACCAAGGTGTTCGATGCGATCCACAAGCAGCACGCCGAGCTCACGCTGGTCGGGCCGATGGCGCACTGGGCTGCGACGCAGGGCATCGACCCGCAGAAGTTCACCGACATGTACAACTCCTTCGCGGTCTCGGCCAAGGCACGCCGTGCCGTGGAGATCCAGGATGCCTACAAGGTCGAAGGCGTGCCGGCCTTCGGGATCGCGGGGCGCTGGTACACGGACCCGACGCTGACCGCGGGCAACGACGGCTTCCTGCACGTGGCCGACTTCCTGATCGCGAAGGCGCGCAGCACCCGCTAGGCCGCGCGAGGAACTTCGTCGGCACGATAAAACGCGTCTCGTGCGGGGTTGAAGACGCTGCGCTCGCTACAATGTGCAGCAAGATTCGTGCCCTTATGAAAATACGCCTTGCTTCCATCGGGCTGGCCCTCGCGCTGGCCGCCGCCGCCCTGCCGGCGAGCGCCGAGCGCGCGGACCGCAACAAGCCGATGAACGTCGAAGCCGACGCGCTGCGCTACGACGACCTGAAGCAGACCAGCGTGTTCACGGGCAACGTTGTCGTCACCAAGGGCACGATCCTGATTCGCGGCGCGCGCATCGACGTGCGCCAGGACCCGGACGGCTACCAGTACGGCGTGGTGACGGCGCCGCCCGGCAAGCTCGCCTACTACCGCCAGAAGCGCGAAGGTGTCGATGAATACATCGAAGGCGAAGGCGAGACGATCGAATACAACGGCAAGACCGACCAGGTGAAGTTCATCAAGCGCGCCGAGATGCGCCGCATCCGCGGCGGCACGCTGGCCGACGAAGTGGTGGGCAGCCTCATCACCTACGACAACACCACCGACGTCTTCACCGTCGACGGCGGCCCCGCGAGCCCCGCGATCGGCGGCCGCGTGCGCGCCGTGCTCACGCCGAAGCCGGACGCCTCCGCGCCGCAGACGAACGGCGGGCCGCCGGCGCGGCTGCGCCCGAGCACGACCCTCGAGGAGGGCAGGAAGTGACCGAAGCGGCGCAGGCGGGGCGCCATGCCGCGCCCGCCGCCGGCGTGAGCCGGCTGTCGGCGCGCCACCTGCAGAAGACGTACGGCAGCCGCACGGTCGTCAAGGACGTTTCGCTGGACGTCGACAAGGGCGAGGTGGTCGGCCTGCTCGGCCCCAATGGTGCGGGCAAGACGACGTCGTTCTACATGATCGTGGGCCTGGTGCGCGCCGACGCCGGCGAGATCTCCATCGACGGGCGCTCGGTCGAGCACATGCCGATCCACCGCCGTTCGCGGCTGGGCCTGTCGTACCTGCCGCAGGAAGCGTCGATCTTCCGCAAGCTCAATGTCGAGGAGAACGTGCGCGCGGTGCTCGAGTTGCAGCGCGACGCGCAGGGCCGGCCGCTGTCGGACGCCGAAACCGAAAAGCGGCTCGGTGCGCTGCTGCAGGACCTGCGCGTGGACCACCTGCGCGATTCGCCGGCGCTCGCGCTATCGGGCGGCGAACGCCGGCGCGTGGAGATCGCGCGCGCCCTCGCGACGCAGCCGCGCTTCATCCTGCTCGACGAGCCTTTCGCCGGCATCGACCCGATCGCCGTCATCGAGATCCAGCGCATCATCGGCTTCCTCAAGTCGCGCGGCATCGGCGTGCTGATCACCGACCACAACGTGCGCGAGACGCTGGGCATCTGCGACCACGCCTACATCATCAGCGACGGTGCCGTGCTCGCGCAGGGCACGCCCTCCGAGATCGTCAACAACGCGGACGTGCGCCGCGTGTATCTCGGCGAGCACTTCCGCATGTAGGCAATGCGATGAAGCAGGGCCTGTCGCTTCGCGTCTCGCAGCACCTCGCGCTGACGCCGCAGCTGCAGCAGTCGATCCGGCTGCTGCAACTGTCCACCATGGAGCTGGCGCAGGAGGTCGAGCAGATGCTCGACGAGAACCCGTTCCTCGAAGTGTCGGCGGAAGAATCGCGCGAGGAGCCTGCCGCGCCGGCCGAGAACGCCCCTGCCGAGGACGACGGCGACTTCGCGCAGTACGCGTCGGCTGCGGAAGATGCGCCGGACGCGGAGTCCGCGGGCAGCGAAACCGAATCGCCCAGCTGGGACGGCGACGGCAGCACGGAAGTCGTGCCCGACGACGCCGAATGGGGCGTCGACGCCGCGCCGCGCCAGTCGTCGGCCGCGCTGAACGACGACGTCGATGCGACCGAGCTCGCGCGCGGCGTGGAGTCGCTGCAATCGCACCTGCACCGGCAGGCGCTCGCGCTGCGCCTGGGCGAAGAGGACCGCTGCGCGCTTTACTTCCTCATCGAGTCGCTGAACGACGACGGCTACCTCGAAGAGCCGCTGGAAGCGATCGCCGCGTCGCTCGCGCCCGAAGGCGAAGAGCAACGCGAGGAGCTGTTGCACCGTTTCACCGTGGCGCTGCGGCTGCTGCAGAACCTCGAGCCGACAGGCGTGGGCGCGCGGTCGCTGGGCGAGTGCCTCACGTTGCAGCTCAAGGCCAGGCAGGCGTCGGGCGATGCGTGCGCCGCGATCCCGGCCGCCATCGCGATCTGCGCGCAGCCGATCGACCTGCTCGCCCGCCGCGACATCAAGCGGCTCGCGCAAGTCACGGGCGAGAGCGACGCGAACCTGCGCGCCGCGATCGCGCTGATCACGCGCCTGGAGCCCAAGCCGGGGCGGCGCTTCGTCGACACCGAGCGCAACATCGTCGTGCCCGACGTGCTGGTGACGAAGGCGGGGCGCAGCGGCAAGTTCCGCGTGCAGCTCAATCCCGACGTGATGCCGCGCCTGCGCGTGCACGACGTGTACGCGGGCGCGCTGAAGGCGCACAAAGGCGAAGGGCACGCGGCCCTGCAGCAGCGGCTGCAGGAGGCGCGCTGGTTCATCAAGAACATCCAGCAGCGCTTCGACACGATCCTGCGCGTGTCCTCCGCTATCGTGGAGCGGCAGCGCAACTTCTTCATCCACGGCGAACTCGCGATGCGCCCGCTGGTGCTGCGCGAGATCGCCGACGCCGTGGGCCTGCACGAGTCCACCATCAGCCGCGTCACCACGGCGAAATACATGTCCACGCCCTACGGCACGTTCGAGCTCAAGTATTTCTTCGGCTCGGCGCTGAACACCGAGACGGGCGGCAATGCATCG
>DATBPW010000435.1:0-2938 GCA_036561125.1 Ramlibacter sp.
AGTTCGACACCATCCTGTGCCTCGCGCGCGGCGGCATGCGCCCCGGCGACATCCTCTCGCGCATCTTCGACAAGCCGCTCGCGATCATGTCCACGAGCTCGTACCGCGCCGGCGCGGGGACGATCCAGGACCACCTGGACATCGCGCGCTACATCACGACGCCCAAGGGCGAGATCGCCGGCAAGGTGCTGCTGGTCGACGACCTCGCGGACTCGGGCGTGACGCTGCACGCGGTCGTCGACCTCCTGCGCAACAAGTACGCGCCGATCACCGAGCTGCGCAGCGCCGTGGTCTGGACCAAGGGCCTGAGCAAGTTCGAGCCCGATTACTCCGTCGAATTCCTGCCCACGAACCCGTGGATCCACCAGCCGTTCGAGGTGTACGACGCGATGCGGCCGCATCAGCTCCTGGAAAAGTGGAAGGTCTGAGGTCGCGATAACATGGCCGCATGAGCAAGCCGGCCACCGACCTCATCCATCACCCCTACGTCCCGCCCGCGGGATTCGCCGCGCCGCAGCCGCCGGTCTACAAGGCGTCGACGGTGATGTTCAAGGACGTCGCCGCGATGCGCACGCGCGACTGGCGCAGCAAGGCCGGCTACACCTACGGCCTGCACGGCACGCCGACCACGTTCATGCTGGAGGAGCGCATCGCGTCGCTCGAACACGGCAAGCATTGCATGCTGTTCCCGAGCGGGCTCGCGGCGATCTCGGGCACCGGTGCCGCGCTGCTCTCGGCCGGCGACGAAGTGCTGTTGCCGTCGAACGTGTACGGGCCGAACAAAGCGCTGGCCGACGGCGAGTTCAAGCGCTGGGGCATCACGCACCAGGTCTACGACGCGATGGATGCGTCGGACTTGGGCAAGCGCATCACCGCCCGCACGAAACTGGTCTGGCTCGAAGCGCCGGGATCCGTGTCGATGGAGTTCCCGCCGGTCGACGAGCTCGCGCGCGTCTGCCGGCAACGCGGTGTGCTTTGCGCGCTCGACAACACATGGGCCGGCGGGATCGCGCTGGACGGCTTCGCGATCGGTTGCGACATCGTCGTGCACGCGCTCACCAAGTACCCGAGCGGCGGCGGCGACGTGCTGATGGGCGCGGTCGTCACGCGCGACGACGCGCTCGGCGAGAAGGTCAAGCTCGCGCACATGCGGCTCGGCTTCGGCGTCGGCGCGAACGACGCCGAGGCGATCCTGCGATCGCTGGCGAGCCTGCAGGTCCGCTACGACGCGCAGGACCGGTCGGCGCGCGAACTGGCGGCGTGGCTCGGAAAGCGAAGCGAAGTCGCGCAGCTGCTGCACCCGGCCTTCGAAGGTTCGCCGGGCCACGAGCACTGGCAACGCCTGTGCGGCGGCCGTGCGGCCGGCCTGTTCTCCGTGATCTTCCAGGAGCGGTATTCGACGCAGCAGGTCGACGCATTCTGCGATGCGCTGAAGCTGTTCAAGCTCGGCTATTCGTGGGGCGGGCCGGTGAGCCTCGTCGTGCCGTACGACATGGCGCTGATCCGCCAGCCGCAACATTGGCCGCACAAGGGGGTGCTGGTGCGCTTTTCGGCAGGGCTGGAAGATGCGCAAGACCTGCGCGCCGACATCGAACAAGCACTCGAGGAGAACCTGAAATGAACAAACGAAACTTCCTCGGCGCTGCGGCCGCCGGCGCCGTGCTGCCGCTCGCGGCGCACGCCCAGCCCGCGAAGGGATTGAGGGGCCCGGCGCTGCTCACCGTCACGGGCGCGATCACCAGGACCAACCGCGGCGCCATGGACCCCATCCTCGACCAGATGATGGCCAAGCAGAAGCTCGCATTCGACAAGGCGCACGCGTTCGACTTCGCGGCGCTCACGGCGCTGCCCGCGGTGACGATCCGGCCGTCCCTCGAATACGACAACAAGAAGCGCGAGCTCAAGGGCCCGCTGCTCGCGACGGTGTTGAAGACCGCCGGCGCAACCGGATCGAAGGTCGCGATGCGCGCGCTCGATGGCTATGCGCCGTCGATCAGCGTGGCCGACGCGCAGAAGTACCGCTTCGTCGTGGCGACCCATCTCGATGGGCAACCGATGGCGCTGGGCGGGTTCGGTCCGCTGTGGGCGATCTGGGAAGCGGACAAGTATCCCGAGCTGATGGCCAAGCCGCTCAGCGAGCGCTTCGCCGGTTGCCCCTGGGCGCTGTACCACATCGACGTGCAGGCCTAGCCGCGCACGAGGTCATCGGCCGCGCGGCGCATCGATTGCGGCGAGCGGTCGGCCAGCGCGAGCGTGCGCGCCTCGCCGTATCGCTTGAAGTTCCGCCGGATCGACGCCGCATAGCCCGGGTCGTAGTGCTTCACCAGCAACTCCCGCACGACCGTTTCGATATCGCCCGCCGTCACCTTCGCGATCCAGCCGTCGATGACGGCGCGGCCGCGCAATTCGAGCAGCGTCCGCAGCCGCTCGCAAAACAGCGCCGGGTCGCGCACGAAGAAGTCGTAGTCTTCCATCAGCAGCGCAACACGCTCGTCGTCGGACAGGTCGACATTGATGCACTCGCTGTCGCGCATGCGCGCGATGAGCGCGTCGGGCACCGCGACGTTGCCGACCTTCTTGCTCTCGCTCTCGACGAAGACGGCTCGCGCGGGGTCGAACCGCCGCAATGCATCCCAGACCAGCGTGTCGTAGGCTTTCTGCGACGGCTGCGAAACGCCCGGGATGATCCCGAGCACCGAGCTGCGATGGTTGGCAAGTCCCTCCAGGTCGAGCACCTGCGCGCCGGCGTCCTGCAGCGCATGCAGCAGGCGCGTCTTGCCGGAACCCGTCGGGCCGCAGACCACGCGATACGACAGCCGCGCAGCGAGTTCGGGAATCTGGGCCAGCACCTGTGCGCGGAAGGCCTTGTAGCCGCCGTCGACCAGGTGCACGCGAAAGCCGACCTGGTCCAGCACCAGCCCCAGCGAGCCGCTGCGCT
>DATBPW010000436.1:0-7246 GCA_036561125.1 Ramlibacter sp.
GCTGCTTGCTCCCGGTGAAGATGTGGATGTCCGGCGGGAATGCGTCGGGGTTGTCGAGCGTGCCGACGCGGATGAAGCGCACGTGCGTGAACCCGCCGTAATTGCTCCACACCGCGATCCGGCATTTCGGGCAGCGCGCGATCAATTGGCCCTTGCCGCTGTTGCTGGGCGTGTCGACGACTTCCGGTTCGCCGCCGAGCAGTTCCACACGCTCGCTTTCGATCAGCGCATTGAGCGCGAAGGACGCGCCCGTCTCGCGCTGGCACCAGCGGCAGTGGCAGCAATGCACGTAGAGCGGCCCGCTCGCGAGCCGGTAGCGCACGTGGCGGCAATCGCAGCCGCCTTCGAAGGGTCCGGCGCTCATTTGCCCTCGCACTCCTGCGGGCCGGTGCCGCGGTCGAACACGATCTTCCACCGGCCCGGCGCCTCCTGGCGCCAGATCGAGCTGAAGCACGCGATGAGCTTGCCTTCGGGGCTGTACACGGGCCCGCTCGACAGCGCGAGCGCGCCGCTTGCCAGCACCTCCACGGCCTTCGGCTCCCACGAGAACGGCGCCTGCGGCTTCGCATAGAACCGCGCCCACCACTCGATCACCGCCTGCTTGCCGTGCAGCGGCTTCGGACCGGAAAAGAACACGGTCTCGTCGGACAGGAAAGAGCCGAACGCCTGGAG
Organism: Ramlibacter sp.; assembly: GCA_036561125.1. Classification (GTDB taxonomy): domain Bacteria; phylum Pseudomonadota; class Gammaproteobacteria; order Burkholderiales; family Burkholderiaceae_C; genus Ramlibacter. Next base: position 673 of record DATBPW010000436.1, read on the forward strand.
GTCGCGGTCGGCCATCGTCTTGGCGAACGCGCGCTCGGTGGCGATCACCTGGTCGCGCGCCGCATCGCCGCGCGCAAGCGGCGCCGGCGCGGTCGCGCAACCTGCGACCGCAGCCGCCAACGCCAGGACTGCAGTGAGCTTCTTCATCCGCAAGCCTCCTCGCCGCCGATCTTACGCACGAACGCCTTTTCCATGAAGACCGAATGCGGGTCGTCGTCGTAGTCGCCGAAGGGCCCGCGCCGCACATAGCCTGCGCGCTCGTAGAAGCGCAATGCGTCCGGCTGCAGGTTGCCGGTTTCCAGCCGCATCACCGCGACGCCGCGCGCTTGCGCTTCGTGTTCGAGGAAAGCGAGCAGCGCCTGTGCGACGCCGCGACCGCGCTGCGCGGGGACGACGTACATCCGCTTGAGCTCCGCCCAACCCTCGTCGGCGACAAATGCGCCGCAACCGACCGCAGCGCCCGCTTCGGTGCGCGCAATCGCAAAGACCACGTGGGGCTGAAGCAGCGCGTCGACGTCGATGCCGTGGTGGCTCTCTGCCGGGTAGAGCGGCTTCTGGTATGCGTCCAGCGCGTCGATGAGCGCGATCGCGTCCGGCGGGTCCGGGCGCTCGATGCGCACGCGCACCATCACACCACCTTCAGGCGCACGACCGGCCGCTCGGGCTTCCGCCGCGCGACCTCCTCGAAACCCGCCGCGTCGAACATAGCCTTCGTGCCGAACCACAGGCTCGAGTCGGCGCCCTTGCCTTGCTTGTCCACGGGATAGGCTTCGACGAGCTTCACCTTCTTCTTGCGGCAGAACGCGATCGCGGCGTCGAGCATCTGTTTCGCCACGCCTTGCTTGCGGTATTCGGACGGCACGACGAAGCAGATGATCGACCACACCGGCCGGTCGTCCACGGCCTGCATGATCTTCGAGTTGGCCAGGCGCGCGAAATCCTTGCGCGGCCCGAACGAGACCCAGCCCACGGGCACGCCGTCGCGGTAGCCGATGAGCCCGACCTGTCCGCCTCCGTCCGCGAGTGCCTTCAGGCCCGCGCGGTTGCGCTGCTTGATCTCGGCCCACTCGACCTCGCCCCATTGGCTGCCGCCGGTCTTGCGGTAGTACATGCACCAGCAGCCGCGCGCGACCGAACAGCCGCGCGCATTGAAGATCGCCTCGAGGTCCGCGAAGTTCGCGGACGTGAGCGGTCGCGTGGTGAAGCTCATGGCGCGGCGTGGAAGCGCACGCGCGGGATCCAGTTGCGCACGCGGCGCGCGAGCCGGTCGTCGGTGGCCTCGCCCTCGAAGGTGGTCGTCGCGTGGTCGACCAGCGCGGGATCGACGTCGTCGAAGGCGTTGACGTTCACGACCGCGAAGGTCTTGCCCTCGATGTCGCACGTGACGACGGGCACCGCGCCGCAACGCGCGCAGATATGGAAGCTGGCCGTCTTCGTCGCGAACGCGTATTCCGAGACCAGCAACGGGTCCGCGACCGTCACGTCCAGCGTGCCTTGTGGATTCGAAGTCCACGAGCCGCCGTGCTTGCGGCAGAAGCTGCACGTGCACGCGCGCGCGGCGATCTGCGTGGGCTCGGGTTGCCAGTCGAGGTCGAAGCGGATGTTGCCGCAGTGACAGCTGCCGTGGATCTTCATGGTGCCTCCCACTCGCTGCGCAGCAGGCTGTACAGCCCGCCGTCCTTCGTTTCGCCGCGCACGACGTAGCGCTCGCGCTGCACACCTTCCAGCGTGAACCCCAGGCGCTGCAGCACGCGCGCCGATGCCGCGTTGCGCGGATCGACGATCGCTTCGATGCGGTTCAGCCCCAGTTGCTCGAACCCGAAGCGCACCAGCGGCGGCAGCGCCTCGCCGACATAACCGCAGCCCCACGCATTGCGCGAGAGTGCATAGCCGATCTCCGCGCGCCGGCTCTCCAGCGCGAAGTTGAACAGCAGCACTTCGCCGATCACGCGCCCGTCCTCGCCGCGTTCCACGGCGAGGCGGATGTAGCTGCCCTCGCCCATCATGTTGACGTCGCGCGCGATGCGCTGGTGCGCTTCGTCGATGTGCTTCCAGTCCCCCACCGGGATGTGCCGGAACACCTCGGGATCCGAATAGACCGCGAACAGGTCGGCGGCATCCGAATGGCGAAAGGGCCGCAGCGTGAGGCGCGCGGTCTCGAGGCGGAGGTCGGCGAACGAAGGCATGCGGCCGATTATGGCCGCGCTCTCATTGGAGAGTGGCAGGATCGAGATTGGCCCCGCAGACCACGAGGCACACCCGGCGTGCATCGCGCGCGATGCCCTGGCGCAACGCGGCAAGCGGCAGGGCGGCGGCCGGTTCGACGGCCAGCTTGAATTCCTTCCACAGCATGAGCTGCGCTGCTCGGATCGCGTCATCCGCGAGCAGGTGCGATTCCTTCACCCAGCGCTGCGTGATGTCCCATGCGAGCGCGCCGACCCGCTTCGCGCCGAGCGAGTCGGCCGCGACGCCGCTGACGGCGACGTCGACCGGTTCGCCCGCCTCACGCGCGCGATGCAGCGTCGGCGCGAGCTGCGGCTCCAGCGCGATCACCCGCGTGCGGTCCCCGAACCACGAAGCGATGCCGGCGATCAGGCCGCCGCCGCCGACGCTCACGAGCACCGCATCGGGCAGCGCGCCGCCCTGCTCCTCGATCTCCTTGCCGATGGTGCCGGCGCCGGCGACGACTTCGGGCTGGTCGTACGCGTGCGTGAGCAGCGCACCGGTCTGCTTTTGCCGCGCGAGGCACGCGTCCAGCGCTTCGGCATACACCGCGCCGGTCACGACCACGTGCGCGCCGAGTTCGCGCAGCTTCCGCTGCTTGGCCGGGCTGCACACTGTCGGCACGAACACCTCGCACCTGGCGCCGAGCTCCTTCGCCGCTGCCGCCGTCGCGATGCCCGCGTTGCCGCCGGACGCGACGATGACGCCACTCGCCGGGATCGCATTCGACAGCAGGCGATTGAGCATGCCGCGCGCCTTGAAGCTGCCGCTGGCCTGCAACTGTTCGAGCTTGAGCCACACTTCCTCGTTCGGGACGCCGAGGGCCTTGCCGGGCAGCTTCCACAGCGGCGTGCGGCGGATGAAGTGCGCGTACTCGCGCTCGAAGCGCTGCGCCGCGCTTTCGATGTCGGCGCGGTTCACAGCTTGAGCCCCTTGGGCAGCGGAAACTTCACGGTCTCCTCGATGCCTTCCATCTTGCGGATCGTCACCGCGCCGAGCGAGCGGATGCGGCGGATCACCGCCTTCACCAGCACCTCCGGCGCCGACGCACCGGCCGTGAGCCCCACGCGCTCCTTGCCTTCGAGCCACTTCGGGTTCAGGTCCTCGACGGTGTCGACCATGTAGCTGGGCACGCCGAGCTTGCGCGCCAGTTCGGCGAGCCGGTTGCTGTTGGAGCTGGTCGCGCTGCCGACGACGATCAGCACGTCGACCTGCCTCGCGATCATCTTCACGGCGTCCTGCCGGTTCTGCGTCGCATAGCAGATGTCCTGCTGCTTGGGCTCGCGGATCTTCGGAAAGCGTGCCTTCACCGCGGCCGTGATCTCGGCGGCGTCGTCCACCGACAGGGTCGTCTGCGTGACGACGGCCAGCTTGTCCGTTTGCGCGGGACGCACCGTCGCGACGTCCGCGACGTCCTGCACGAGATGGATGCCCGACTCGAGCTGGCCCATGGTCCCTTCGACTTCCGGATGGCCCTTGTGGCCGATCATGATGAATTCGTAGCCCTCTTTCGCAAGCTTCGCGACCTCGACGTGCACCTTTGTCACGAGCGGGCACGTGGCGTCGAAGATGCGAAAGCCGCGGCGCACCGCATCGTCCTCGACCGCCTTGCTCACGCCGTGCGCGGAGAACACCAGCGTGGCGCCGCGCGGGACTTCGTCCAGCTCCTCGATGAAGATCGCGCCTTGCGACTTGAGGTCGTTCACGACGAACGTGTTGTGCACGATCTCGTGGCGCACGTAGATCGGCGCACCGAATTTCGCGAGCGCGCGCTCCACGATCTCGATCGCGCGGTCCACGCCGGCGCAAAAACCGCGCGGCTCGGCCAGCAGGATCTCCTTGGTTGCGGCTTCGCTCATAGGACGCCGATCACTTTCACTTCGAACGTGACGGGCCGGCCCGCCAGCGGATGGTTGAAATCGAACAGGATCGAATCGGCCGCGACCTGCTTCACGTGGCCCGCGTAGCTCGACAGGCCGTCGGGCGTGGGGAACTGCACTGCTTCACCGACGTGGTATTGCTCGTTCGCGTCGCCCATCCGGTGCAGCAGCTTCTTCGCCACCCACTGCACCATGTCCGGGTTGCGGTCGCCGAAGGCTTCGCCCGCGGGGATCTCGAACGTGCGGTGCGCGCCCTCCTCCAGACCGATGAGGCGCTGTTCCATGGCAGGCGACAGCTCGCCCGTGCCCAGCGTGAGCGTGGCGGCCTTGTCGTTGAACGTGTTGATGATGTCGCCCTCGGGCCCCGCCAGGCGGTAATGCAAAGTAAGGAAGGAGCCCGGCGCGACCCGGTTGGATGCCATGGGAGTGCCGAATGAACTGAAACCTAATTCTAGGTGGAGCGTTAAGGGTTCAGCGCCCACCATGCTCAAGACCCTGCCCGCCGACGCCCGGCCCCGCGAAAAGCTGCTCGCGCGCGGCGCCGTGGCGCTATCCGATCCGGAATTGCTGGCGCTGCTGCTGCGCACGGGGACGAAGGAGCGCGGCGTGCTGCAGATGGCGCAGGAGGTGCTCGATCGCTTCGGCGGCATCGCGGGACTTCTTCACACCTCGGCGTGCGACCTGCGGCAGGTGAAGGGCCTGGGCGGCACGGCCAAGCGTGCGGAATTGCTCGCGGTGGTCGAACTCGCGCGCCGCGCGACGGCGCAGCAACTGAAGGAGCGCGAAGTCTTCGGCTCGCCGGGCGCGGTCAAGCAGTACCTGCAGCTGCACCTGGCGCACCGGCCGCACGAAGTGTTCGCGGTGCTGTTCCTCGACGCGCAGAACCGCCTCGTCGTGCTGGAGGAACTCTTCCGCGGCACGCTCACTCAGACGAGTGTCTACCCGCGCGAGGTCGTGCGACGCGCGTTGCAGCTCGAAGCCGCGGCCGTCGTGCTGGCGCACAATCACCCGAGTGGGACGGTCCAGCCGTCACGCGCCGATGAGGCGCTCACGCAGACGCTCAAGTCCGCGCTGGCCCTCATCGACGTGCGTGTGCTCGACCATGTGATCGTCGCGCCGGGCGACGCGCTGTCGATGGCCGAGAAGGGCCTGCTGTAGCAGGGAAAGCAAGTGAAGTTCAAGTCGCTCCAGGACCTGCAGGCCATCGGCAGCAAGCTCGCCGAACAGCAGAGGCTCGCCGCCGAAAAGGAAAAGGCCCGCGCCGAGGTGGAGCGCCGCGCGCACGCGGAGCGCACGCTGTTCGTCCGCGCGGCGGGTGACGTCACGCCGCTGCGCGAACACGTTCACGCGCGCGTGCACCACAAGCCGCTGCAACCGGCGCCCGTCGCCGTGCAGCAGCAACTCGACGACGAGCGCGTGCTGCGCGAAGCGATCAGCGACGAGTTCGATGCGACGACGCTGCTGGAGATCGACGAAGCGCTGAGCTTCCGCCGCGACGGCATCGGCCTGGATGTCGTGCGCAAATTGCGCAAGGGCGGCTGGAGCATCCAGGGCGAGATCGACCTGCACGGCCTGCGCCGCGAGGAAGCACGCGAGGCACTGGCCGCGTTCCTGCGCGATGCGGGCAAGCGCGGCTGGCGCTGCGTGCGCGTCGTGCACGGCAAGGGCCTCGGCTCGCCCGGCAAGGCGCCGGTGCTCAAGGGCAAGGTGCACGGCTGGCTCGCGCAGAAGAACGAGGTGCTCGCCTTCGTGCAGGCGCGGGCGGATGAAGGCGGCGCGGGGGCGGTGGTGGTGCTGTTGCGGCCCTCCGTGCCGGGTGTTTGACGCTTCGGATTTGGCATTGCGCCGGAGTCCCCGGACGCCGGGTACCCCGATCACTCCATGTCCCCCGCCGTGACGGCGACCTACGTCGCCGTCACGAGCTCCTCCTTTACTTCCGTGATCGGGGCACCCGGCATCCGGGGACTTGGGCACAGACGTTGTGCATCGCTGAACACCACGAGCGTGCCTTGGCTCAGGCCGGTGGATGCCCTCCACCCGTAAGTAAAGGAGGAGCTCGTCGTTGCCGTTCAGGCAACGACGGCGGAGGACATGGAGTGATCGGGGTACCCGGCGTCCGGGGACCGCCCCCGGCGACAAAAAGCTAGTCGAGGAACTGCAGCGCCGCGAGGCGCGCGTACGTCCCGCCCGCGGCCAGCAGCGACTCGTGCGTGCCTTGCTCGACGAGCCGCCCATGATCGAGCACGACGATCCGGTCCGCCTTCTGCACCGTCGCGAGCCGGTGCGCGATGACCAGCGTCGTGCGATTGCGCATCGCCGATTCCAGCGCCGCTTGCACCATGCGCTCGCTCTCGGCGTCGAGCGCGCTGGTGGCTTCGTCGAGCAGCAGCAGCGGCGGGTTCTTGAGGATCGCGCGCGCGATGGCGATGCGCTGGCGCTGGCCGCCGGAGATGCGCACGCCGCGCTCGCCG